>CAUZBV010000053.1:0-12109 GCA_963578115.1 Myxococcales bacterium | reverse complement strand
TGAATCACCGCCTTCACCAATTGATCTTGGTCGCTGTGGGGCTCCTGTGCCTGTCCCTTGAGGTCCAGGCACAAGCTTCGTCAATGAGTGCATTGGTCGTGGTGGGTGCCGGCCATGACGTTTCGGCGGACTTGATTGACGACGTGAACGAAGCGGTCGCGTTCGCTGTGGGTCGTTCCGAACAGATCGTCTTTGTTCCCAAGGAGCGTGTGCGAGAGGCTTTGGGGTACCGGAGTCCACGTGAGCCGGGCAGTTGTTCCTTCGACGATGAATGCATTCGTAGACAACGAAAGGGATTGAAGGTGAAGCGATTCATTGTGGTTCGCTTGACGGTCAAGGACGGCGGATACCGCATTCATGTCATTGACGTTGCCGAAAAGGCGGATGCGGATGTTTCCCTTGTTGGTCAGAGCACCGCGAGCTCCAGTGATTTAATTAATCAGACTCGTCGACTCGTGCGAAAGCTCTTGGCTCCAAGCACCACCCTGGAGGTGCGCACCAATCTAGTGGATGCGACCATCGAAGTCGGCGGCAAGCAAGTGGGGGTGGGCCGTGCTTCTGTCGTCCTTCCATTGGGTACGCATGTCATTCGCGTGAGCAAAGAGGGGTATACCCGGTTTGAAACCAGCGTGACGTGTGTCCAGGGGCAGAAATGCGTGGTTCAGGCAAATTTGGCGAAGGCCCAGAAAGGCTCGCAGGATGCTTCACCTTCGAGTTGGGAGGATACGCTGCGCATCACCGGCTGGAGCACGTTGGGTGTGGGGGTTGCCATGACCGTTGTTGGTGCGGTCTTTGGCGTGCGCGCATTGTCTCTCCAACAGGAATTGGATGACGCGTGCGACGGGAACCTTTGCCAACTGACCCGGGAAGAGATGACCACCAAACTCAGCAGCGGTGACGACGCGGCCGCCATCTACAATACTGTGGGGATCCCAGGCATGGTTCTCACCGCCGGGGGCGCTCTCATGGTGGTCATGTCCTACTTGCACCTCTTCGAAGACGACTCCGGCGCCGCCCGAATCGTGCCGATGGTCCGTCTCGATGGAAGTGTCGGTGCGCAGGCCGAGTGGCGATTCTAGATTTCGATCTCGACAATGTCGGCGGTTGCGCCAATCTCCGCGGGTCCTGCGATGGGTTGGGGCGGCGCCAAAATACGCTCGGGTCGCTTCCGCCGGAGAATTAGAAAAAACCCAAAGACGACCGTAAGAAAGGTGGAGATGCCGCCCGCAATGGCGTAGACCAAAGTGACGTTTCTTGCGTGCTTGTCCATGTCTTCTTGAATGCGGTCGAGATGTTTTTGCGTCTTCTCCAAGGTGGACACGAGCTGCCGGCGGTTTCGTGCGTGTTTATCGAGCGATTCGCTAACGAGCCCTTGTCCGGCTGCGATTTCCTCACGGATGTCCCTGCGATTGGCGGTGCTCACCAGGGACACGGACACGAACGCCCCGATGATGACGAGCATGAGCCCCAAGACCATCGCCGCGTGCTGAATAATGCTGCGATTCCGAGTCATTTGTCGACGGACCCGCTCTCCTGCCGTCAAGGGCCTGGCCTTTACTTCCTTTCGGGCTAAGAAACGCTTCAAATCGTCTGCGAAGGCGGTTGCCGACTCGTAACGCTGAGCCGGGTTTTTTTCCATCGCCCGCGTCACAATGGCTGCCAAGTCCCTGGGGATCGCTTCGCCGTTGGGGGTTTGATTGTGAGTGATGGGGGCTGGCGACTCCAGGGCGACCTTGATCAAGACCTCATGACCGGTCTGAGCATCGAAGGGCGGAAAGCCCGCCACGACGTGATAGAGCACGGCACCCAATGAGTATATGTCGCTCGAAAATCCCGCTGAGCCCAGCGCCGGTTGAAACTGCTCTGGGGCCATATAGTGAGGCGTGCCGATGGCGAGGCCATGCCGCGTGATGGTCTCTTGGTCCGTCATGTCGGATGGTTTCGATACACCAAAATCCACCAAATGCGCATTCCAACCGGCGTCGACGATGATGTTCGACGGTTTGATGTCTCGATGAAGAACGCCGAGGTCGTGGGCATGTCCGAGGGCGTCTGCCATCTGACGCACGACATCCACGCGAGTTCGGAGTGTCAGCTCCGGAGAGCCGATGAGTTGGGTCAGCGGGGTGCCTGTGATGAACCCCATGGCAATGTAATGCAATCCGTTCACGTCTCCGTAGTCGTAGACGTGAACAATGTTTGGGTGGCGCAGTCTCGCATGGAGCTCTGCTTCCCGCTGAAAACGTTTTAACACCGTACTCTTGTGGGCCACTTCGGGCAGGATCAGCTTGAGGGCCACCATGCGTTTCATGCGGCGGTGAAAAGCTTTGTATACGATGCCCATTCCCCCGCGACCCAGTTCATCCAAGATGTCATATTCACCGAAACGTCGTTCTTTCAGGATCTGTTCAAGACGAGCCTGGTCTTTCTCACTGCGCAACGACTCCGCTTCACGTTGGGCCACTTGTCGAATTTGACGCTGGCTGTGTGAGGTTTGCGTTCGGGGACGAGACGATGACCGAGGCACCCGAAATCGTTCGTCGCACTGTGTACAGGCCACCGATATCGCTTTGTTGGGCAGCGGTTCCACTGATTCAACCGATTGGCAGTGCGGACAACGGTATTTTCTCGGCATACCGTCAGTGATGAACCAATCCGGGCGATGAGTCAACGCCTTGGCCAAGGAATGCATCATAGATGCGCCCTCCGAAGCGAAGTTCATCGGTTTTGACCGGTTATTTCTCCTTTTCGGCCGGGCTTTGTGGGTGTCTAGGCAAACTGGTCCTGTACCTCTGGACTGAATCGTGTACACTCCCGCCGTCATGTTGTTTACTGAACTCGATTTGCACCCCGACATTCAGGCCGGTTTGGCCGATGCCGAATTTGTGACGTGCACGATGGTGCAAGAGCGCACCTTGCCGGCGAGTTTGGCTGGCGAGGACGTGGCTGTGCAGGCACAAACCGGGACGGGCAAGACCGCCTGCTTTTTACTCACGATTTTCCAGCGTCTTCTGGACAGGCCAAAATCCGTGAAACCGGGAAAAACCCGGGCATTGGTCGTCGCGCCCACTCGCGAACTCGCTGTACAGATTAACAACGACGCTGTGCTGCTCGGAAAGTACACCGGACTGTCGACCTTGACCGTGTTCGGTGGCACTGGTTTTCAAGAGCAACGGGAACGGATCCACGAAGGGCTCGATCTGGTCATCGGTACGCCCGGGCGACTTATCGACTACATCAAACGGCGTGATTTGGATCTTCGAGAGTGTGATATTGCCGTCATTGATGAGGCCGATCGCCTCTTCGACATGGGCTTTATTCAAGATCTTCGTTTCTTGATGGGCAAGCTGCCTCGCAAAGACGAGCGCCAAAGCATGCTCTTTTCCGCGACCCTCAATTACACGGTGATGGAGCTGGCTTATGCGTACATGAATAATCCCTTGGAGGTCGCAGTGGAGGCCGAACAGGTGCTCGTCGATCAAGTCGACGAGGTCCTTTATCACGTGGGCAGACGGGACAAGTTCAACCTGCTCCTGGGGCTCTTGGAGGCGGAAAAGGCGCAACGAAGCATCATCTTTTGCAACCGAAAGATCGACGTAGAACGGGTGGTGCATCGACTGAAGGGAAATGGTTATGAGGTGGGAAGCCTGAGCGGAGACCTACCCCAGTCCGCACGTCTGAAGGTGATCGCCCAGTACAAGAAGGGGGAGTTGCCCATCTTGGTGGCGACGGATGTGGCGGGCCGTGGGCTACATATCGACGATGTGACGCACGTGTTTAATTACGATGTCCCCCAAGACGCTGAAGACTATGTCCATCGCATTGGCAGAACCGCGCGCGCCGGCGCTTTTGGAAGGGCGATTACACTCGCCTGTGAAGAGTTTGTGTACCACTTGCCTGCGGTGGAGAAGTACATCGGCCACAAGGTTCCCGTAGGTACATTATCCGACGATCTCTTTGCGGAGGATCGGTCTCCACCCTTCTCGCGCTCGAGACGTGGCCCGAAGCGGCGAAGTGAGGGCCCGAACACGCGGGGGAAAGTGCCGCCGGGTCGAGGCCGTGGTCGTCAGGATGACAAAGGCGGTGGACAGCGTACAGCCGCCGCGGATCAAAAGCGTACAGCCGCCGCGGATCAAAGTAGTCGCCGTGAAGGTCAGGAACCTGGGCGCGGGAGTCATCGTCGCCGCCGCCGAAATCGAAAGAAGCCCGACGAGCCATCTTGAGCGATCCCCGTTCTCCAAGCGCGATCCCCGGCCCCCGGTCGCGTGCGCTGGCGGCGGAGTTGTACACCGTGGAGTCACCCGGGGTGACAACCTTGGAGCCAGTGCCCCCCATCTTTTGGGAACGTGCGTACGGTGCGCACGTGACCGATGTCGACGGAAATGAGTTCATTGATCTGACCGCAGCGTTTGGCGTGGCCTCGGTGGGGCATGCCAACAAGCGTGTGGCGGCGGCCATTTCCGACCAGGCCACGACCTTGTTGCATGGCATGGGCGATGTGTATCCGCCCGCCGTGAAGGTATCGTTGTTGCGCGTTCTGGCCGACATCTGCCCGGGCGATTTGAATCAGTCGGTGTTGACTCTCAATGGGGCGGACGCGGTGGAAACTGCCCTCAAATGCGCTGAGCTGGTGACCAAACGCTCGGGTGTGATCGCTTTCAAGGGGGCGTATCACGGTCTGAGCTATGGGGCTCTGTCGGTGACGGCGCGGGACGACTTCCGAGCACCATTTTCGGGGCGTACATCGGGGCTGACGACATTTTTTGAGTATCCACGCACACCGGACCAATTGGAACGTGTCGTGTCCCAGATGGGCGAGATGTTGGCGGATCCTCTCCATGGCGCGTCGGAGACAGGTGCCGTCATTGTAGAGCCAATTCAAGGCAGAGGCGGCGTTGTCGTACCGGCGCCGGGATTTCTACGCGCACTGCGGACTCTCTGCGATCGGCACGATCTGCTGTTCATTGTCGATGAGATCTTCACCGGGCTTGGGCGAACCGGCCATTGGTTTGCTGTGGAAGTCGATGATGTGGTGCCCGATCTTCTCTGCATAGGAAAAGCGTTGGGAGGCGGCATGCCGTTGAGCGCTTGTGTCGGTGGGCCAACATCCCTTGGGCGTTGGCCCCGTGCTCGTGGAGAGGCGTTGCACACCCACACCTTCTTGGGACATCCTGGAAGTTGTCGCGCGGGGTTGGCCTCGCTTTCGGAGATGCGAGAACGCAGACTGCCGGAACGGGCGCAGGCTTTGGGGGCGCTGGCTCGAGACGTACTCAGCGATGCGGACGCGGTGGAGGTTCGAGGCCGTGGCCTCATGATCGGCATCGAGTTGGGATCGTCGCAGCGGGCGCAGGCCGTCGTCCAACAGGCATTGCAGCAGGGGGTCTTGTTGTTGTCGTGTGGCGACGAGGGGACCGTTCTCAGTGTGACGCCGCCCCTTGTGATCGAAGAATCCGACCTAGTGAATGCACTGCAGGTGGTGAAACGATGTCTGACCACAACGACCCGGTAGCCGCACTCGATCGCAGCGTCGAGGCCCTCATCGACGGGTCTTCAAGAGATTTGGATGCAGTGGCTCGGGCGCTGTATCGCCACCAGCGACAGCATTGTCTGGCCTATGACCGATTGTGTGAGAGCGCTGGTGTGGACGACATCCGTGGTTGGCGTGATGTTCCGGCCGTACCCACCGAAGCCTTTCAACGCTTCGATTTACGGTCGTTTTCATCGGACAAAACGGTGGCGACCTTTCGGACCAGTGGGACCACCGGGGAAGTGTCCGGGACCCACCACTTTAATACGCTCCATTTGTATCGAAAGGCGTCCATGCACGGGTTTCGAGAGGCCTTTGGGCTGCCGGCGGAGCGGATCCGGATCGTGTCGCTGATTCCCAGCGCGGACGGCGCTCCTGAGTCCAGTCTTTCTCAAATGGTCTGTTGGGTTTTGGAAACGTTTGGTCGCGCAGACAGCGTGGTGGATCCCACGGGCGACTGTTTGCTCGAGAGCGAAGCGCCGGCGCTGATCTTGGGGACCTCCTTGTTGCTGTATGCGTTCTTTGAGCGGAACTCGAACGTCCGTTTGTCTCCGGAGACGTGTGTGATGGAAACCGGCGGATTCAAGGGAAAACAGATGGATCTCACCCGGGCTTTGCTGCACCAGCATTGTGAGCGCGCGGGGTTGGATAGCACTCGCATCATCGGTGAGTACGGCATGACGGAGCTCAGCAGTCAGTGGTATGACGGCCGGGACGGTCATGCTCCTATTCTGTTGTCCGAGCGAATCTATACGCCGCCACCGTGGGCTCGTACGCGAGTCGTGGATCCCATCACCCTGGAGGACGTTCCCCTGGGAGAGAGCGGACTGTTGATCCACTACGATCCCGTCAATCGAGGCTCGATACAGGCCATTCGGACCAGTGATCTGGGCGTTCGTTGCGAGGGTGTGACGCGACGGTTTCAAGCTTCTTGGACGAGCCGAGGGTGCCGGTGTTCGAGGCTGCTCCCATCGGTATATGGAGTCGATGTGATGGACACGGAGCTTCGACAGCGTGTCCAGCGCCTAAGCCGCGCTATCCACTGTTTCAAGACACCCGGCGATCCGATTCGTGAGCGATTGTGCTCAGAGACTCCGCACATGTCTCCCGAAACCATGGCTCGGGGTCTGGATGTCTCTTTGCAGGGGTGGAACGCGTCGGGTTTGCTCGCGTTGTGGGAGGAGGAGTCCCCCCATCTCACCGATGCAGTGATACCGAGAGTGGTCGGTGTGGTGCTTGGCGGAGTGTTGCCGCCCTCTCACCTGCAGGCCATGGCCTACCCCCTTTTCCTCGGAGCCCGAATCATTGTGAAGCCGCCCCAGGCGGATCCCCTCTTCACCGATCTGTTTCGGGCTTGTTATGACGATGACATCACCGTGGTGGATCGGGCCGGCTGGCAGAATCGATTGGACGAGATGGACGCTGTGATCGCTGTGGGCGATGACGCTAGTGTCCGCCAGTTGTCCTCTCACATTCCATTGAGCACACCCTTCGTCGCGTATGGTCACCGTACGGCTATCGCTTTGGTGGATGGCGATGCGGTGGATGCCGGCATCAGCGAGGGTCTCGCGAGGGATGTCGGTGTGTTTGATCAGCTGGGATGCTTGTCGCCCCAAGAGGTGTTTGTGGTGGGAAGCAGCGACGAGGCGGATACCGTCGCATGGACACTTGCGGACCACCTGGCGTTGTTGCCGCCTCGCCGCGACTTGGGACCATCCCTCGAAGGGGCCATTCGGTCATTTCGCGAAATGGCTATCATGCGAGGCGACGTTGTCCACGGGCCGATGGATTTGTCTTGGGGGATTGTCCGTTCGAACGGAGGTCCATGGACCGGGACGCCCGGCGGTCGTCATGTCGTCGTACGGCACGTACTCGATCACCAAGCCGCGCTGGTGGCTTTGGATTCCTTGCATGGGCGCCTGAGCGCGGCTTCGTACGCCGGAAGCGGTATAGATGGACCGTTGCGCGCCGGGCTCATTCGGCACGGCGCGTCTCGGATCGTGCCCGTTGGACGTCTCCAGTGTGCGCCCCCGAACTGGCCACACGATGGCCAACGTCCCTTGGCAGCTCTTTGTCGATGGGTTGGGACTCAATAACTCGAATCCACCGTGGTGAATGGGATGACTGCGGCTACTCAGCGCCTCGCTCCAGTTGGACACGACGAATCTCCGCTAGAATGGTGTTCACGCGTTGAATCCCTTCTTTGGCGCGCTCTTCTTGGCAAAGATCCATCGCGGTATCAAAGAGGCGAAGCGCCTCGTCAAATTCAGCCCGAAACTCACATGTGGTTGCGATATTGAAGTGCGTGTTCGCCTGGGTCTTTATGGTGCCGGCCGGGACCAGTTCATTTCGATAGGCCCGACGCTTTTCTGTACTGTGAACCGTCGCCCAGGCCTCGTCCAACGACGCCACTATCCGGGCGCACAACTCTTCAATGGCCCCTCCCAGCTTTGCGAGCTTTCCCTCGGGGACATGGGTGTTCCGGGTGGATTCATAGTGTTGTTTTGCTTCGCTGGGATGGCGGGACCAATGGCTGCCGAGCCGTTCAAAATAATCGAGCTTTTGGAGGCGTTTAAGCAGCGTCGTCAATTCATCTTCCTGGGTTCCCAGAGCGGCTTCGGGGGGATCGTCCGTCAAGACGCAAAGCTCCAGCACAACGCTCATCCAGATGAGTCGGGTTGTGACGGCTTTGGACAGAGCGGACACGTTCGTCAAATCCCCTATCCGCCGTGTTCCGTTCATGATTAGGACCATGGTCTCCAACTCACGGCCACCGAAACCGATTTCTTTGGCCCGAGCACCGGCAGCGCTGTCCATCTCCACCCATTTGTCTTTGAGTTGGTCGAGCGCCGCTGCCATGCCATTGAGAAATCCTTGGTGCAAGGCTGTTCCCAGGTAGCGTCGAAGCACTGCGTGCAAGTCCAAGTGAACGGCGCTTCCTGCGAGCTTTCCACCGAGGAGGTCGGCCCGTGCGAAGGTGAATGTGGCCTTGGGAAAACCCAACGCGCGGTACAAGCGAACTTGATGAACCTGTCGGAGCAATTTAACGATCTCACGGGGTTTCACGAGCTTCATCTCGAAAAGTACTTGATCCAAAGGTTCGCCCGATTCCATGCATCGATGGACAGCGGGCTCCAATCGGGATGCGGAGAGGGTACGATTGATTCGCATCACGTCGAGCAGCTCTTCATCATCGCTGACAATACTGCTGGCCGTTTTGATGATCGCATTACGGCCCAACGAGAGTGCGATGGTCTCGCCACCACCGTCGATTCCCAAGAGTCCAGTCTCCCGTGCTCGTGCGATTGTGCTGATGACCTGAAGGGTGGACGGAGGATCCGCCGGTGGAATGATCGTCGCCAAATCGGCACCGGACACAAATTCTGCCAACGTTCCCCGATTGGCGATGGAGCCGGAACTGTACCGTTTCTCCTCATCCGTCATGAGGATTGGTCCACATCCACGCGTAGTTTTTCGATTTCCTCTGTGGAGAGTTTCAGGGCATTTTGGACTTCGATCTCGTGGGATAGCCCCAGCCCTTTTACCATCGCGTCCACTTTTAGAATGCCGTTTTCGTTTACGTGGAACGTCACATCTATGCGCACCTGCCCCGCAGGCAGCGGTGGCAATGGCTCCAAGCGAAAACTTCCGATCAGCTTGTTGTTGTCGATCTCTCGATGTTCACCCTGGAAGACCTGAATGTGGACGGCTTCTTGGTGATCGCGTGTGGTCTCGAAACTGTCGGTACGAAACGTGGGCAATGGCGTGTTTCGAAACAACATGGGTGAAAATTTCTCTCCTTCTGCCACGCCCAAACTCAAGGGCAACACGTCGATGAGTAAAACATCGTCGTCCTGGCCGTCGATGATGCTTCCTTGAAGTGCGGCGCCCATGGCGACCGCTTCATCCGGATTGACTCCGCGACGCGGTGGTTTCCCAAAGAAAGTGGAGAGCTTTTCTTGTACATAGGGCGTCTTGGTGACGCCGCCAACGACGAGGATCGTGTCGATGTGCTCAAGGTCCATCTTGGCGTCCTCGAGCGCCAACCGACTGCATTCCAAGGTGCGCGCAATAAAGGAATCAAGTAGTCCTTCGAGTTCCGCGCGTTGCACTGTCAATTCCAGGTGTTTCGGTCCGCTCTCGTCCGATGCCAGGAAGGGCAGCATGACTTCCGTTTCATTCACCGAACTCAATTCGATTTTTGCGTTCTCCGCGGCCTCCCGTAGCCGTTGCATGACCACGGGATCGTCGCCGATTTCGATGTTGTGGGTCGCTTGGAAGTGTTCTTTGAAGCGATCCACCAGCAATTTGTCGATGTCGTTTCCGCCGAGAAAGGTGTCCCCTCGTGTGGATCGAACCTGAAAGACCTTGTCCGCACATTCCAGTACCGTGCAGTCGAATGTGCCACCGCCCCAGTCATACACAACCAAGCTGCCCGGTTGGTCACGGTTCCAGCCAAATGCGAGCGCGGCTGCGGTGGGTTCGTTAATGATTCGAAGGACGTTAAGACCGGCCACGCGGCCTGCGTCGTGCGTGGCTTGTCGCTGTGCGTCGTCAAAATAGGCGGGACAGGTGATGATCGCGTCGCGGATCTCCTCTCCGAAATATTCCTCCGCAGCGGTTCGAATGGTCTTCAGGATCACCCCGGAGATCTCGATGGGAGTCCGGTCACGCACGCCGGCCTGGATCGACACACGTCCTTGTTCGTCGGTGCCAATGTCGTAGGCGACACGGTCCTTCATGGCCTCGACTTCCGGATGGTCCGGCGACAATCCCATCAGACGTTTGATGGACATGACGGTTCGCTTGGGATTGATCACCGCCTGTCGCAATGCGGGTTGACCGACCAATATGCTGCCGTCTTCGGTGTAGGCCACGACGGACGGAGTGGTCCGTGCACCCGCCTGGTTGGGTATGACTTCCGCCTTGCCATCTTCCACCACAGCCACGCATGTGTTTGTGGTGCCGAGGTCGATTCCTAGAATCCGTTTTGCCATCTTCGGAAGCTGTGCTCCTTTCCCAAAGTTTCCTATGGCGGGAAACGATCGTCAAGCCGCCTGAAGATTCGTCAAACATTGCGCAGAGGGGCTGGAGATTCAGAGGGCAAGCTGGTACCGTACATTCTACGAATCAGGAGGACAACGTGAGACGATTACTCTTGTTGGGCGCGACGCTTGGAATGATGACCTTGGGTTGTTCGGGGACGACCACAGAGAAGCATGTGATTTCTGATACTCCGGCCAACCCCGACTCGGGTTCTCCCGATGCCGGTCCAATCGATCCAGATGGATCGGTGGGGGAAGACAGCGGTACGCCGACGGGCAACGACCCCAACAACTGTGTTTTTTCCGAGTCCATTCAGAATCCGGGCGGGAAACTGCACAGCGAGCCCTGTGAGAGCGACGACGAGTGTCTCTATGGTCTTTGCC
The DNA here is from genome assembly GCA_963578115.1 of Myxococcales bacterium. Taxonomy (GTDB): domain Bacteria; phylum Myxococcota_A; class UBA9042; genus CAUZBV01. The sequence continues at coordinate 1,153 of CAUZBV010000053.1, read as the reverse complement.
ATTTGTCGCCCGCGGTGGCCACCTTCAAATTCTGTACAAAGAATCCCTATTGTGGTCCGGGCACGGAATGCGGTTCGGACGACGTCGAGGGGCTCACCTATAAGGCCCAGCTCTTCAATAAAAACTCTTATCCAAATGAAACGGCTATGGAGATCTGCACCCAAACATGCTCGAGCGTGGAGGATTGCCCAGCGGGCTTTACGGGTTGCGCAACGGTGACGGGTGTGGTCAAGACCTGCGTGGCCGAGTAGCCCACAGCTCTTTTCACCCTGGGTGTCCATTCACACGACCAAAGACTGCTTTTCCATATCGACGCTGTGAAGTTGCACGCCATCGTCGCTGCGTGCGATGACCACCGGGTGTTCCGATCTCGGAGGAACGATCAGCCCAGCCCACTCCCACGCATTGGGTAGGGTCGCCGACCACTGGTGTTGGAAGCCGTTGAACGCGACAACGCTCAGTCCCCCACTCGCTGGGTCCGAGAGGTTCCGCCACGGGACAATGAGGGACTGAGATGGGGTGTGAACACCAAAGTCGCCGGCGATCTGTCGGGGCTCATCGAACCATCGCTCGGTCTCATTGGTTTGATAGTAGATGCCCCAATCCGGGCGAATCTGAGCGAAGCCACAGGTGCCCTGGGAGATCTGGCCAGTGAAGGGTTCTAAGTAATTGTATTGGCAATACAGGTCACTGGTCTCGCCTCCACCCCGCGCAATGTGCCGGATGCTGTGCATGGGCAGCTCCAACTCGGCGAATCCGATCCGCTTCTCGATTCGCGCGTGTCCATCGACCACGGCGAAATTATAAAAGTTCGCCTGAGGTCGCGACCAGTCCAGCAGGCGTTGCACCGTGAATAGTGTGTCACCGTGGATGCGTTGTAGGTTGAACACGGGATAGGGAAACGATTCTTCATGGTGAACTTGGCCATCGTCCAGGCTCACGCTCTTGAGTCGACTCTTGCGACCGCGTTGCTGCTGAGTCTCGAGGACCAGCAGGCGGCCTGTTGTGGGGCAGAGTTGAGTCTCGGTGACCAGACGTTTCGGATCCGATTGTCCGCCGAGAATTCGGCTCAAGTCCATGCGATCGTCCACAAGCATTTGGTCGCCTTCGAAACGAAAAAATGTGAGGGTTTTGGCGTTCCCATCCAGCACGA
>CAUZBV010000052.1:0-12190 GCA_963578115.1 Myxococcales bacterium | reverse complement strand
AACGGGCGAAAAAGATCGGCTTTACCATCAAGTCCACCAAGACCGGAATCGTCACAATCCCCATGCTGAATGGCGAACTCATCTCCAACAAAGACTACGCCACCCTGAATGAAAAACAGCGAAAGAAGATCGAGAATAACCGCAAACGCCTGGATCCCCACATTTCTGAATTTCTTCAGGAAACCCGGATCGTGGAGATGGAGACACAGGAGAACATCACCGCAGCGCAGCGTGATCTTGGGGAATCGGTAGCGGGTCAGCTCTTTGCGGAATTGGTGGATCTCTACAGTGGTCAAGAACGCGTACTCTCGTATTTGGAGCAAGTGTACAAAGATATCATCCACAACATTGGCAAATTCTTGCCCGAAGACACCGAGTCCGAACGCAACGCTCAAGGTGGCTTTCCCCCAATCAAAGAGTATCAAGTCAATGTGGTGGTGGATAACAGTGAGGTCAACGGGGCTCCTGTCGTCTTTGAAACCCATCCCACATTCTCCAATCTCTTTGGTAAGCTAGAGCGGCGCCTGGAGAATGGCGTGTATTTTACCGACTTCACGCTGATTCGGGCTGGCTCATTGCTCAAAGCCAGCGGGGGCTTTCTGGTCGTCAACGTCCTCGACCTCTTTAACCAACCCGGCGTCTGGGAACACCTGAAGAGTTGCCTACGAAACAAAGAAGTCTCCATTGAAGATCCGGGGTTCTTGTCACCATTCCTACCGGCCGCCGGGATTAAGCCCGAGCCCATTCCGACCCGCCCCAAGCTGATCTTGCATGGTTCGTCGTGGGCCTACTACTATTTGTACCGAAGTGACGAGGATTTCCGTAAGATTTTCCAGGTGTTGGCGGATTTTGACGATGAAATTGACCGCACACGCCGAACCGTTCGTGAATATGCTCAATTCATCGCCACAACGTGCGAAAACAACGACCTGTTGCCCGTCCACCGAAAGGCCGTTGGAACGATCGTAGAGGAAGGCGCTCGCCTGGCCGACTCGAAGACGAGGCTGACTCTGAAGTTCAATGATATCGCTAACCTGGTTGTCGAGGCAAATTACCTGGCCACACGAACGTCCGGCACCAAAATGATCACAAAAGAGCACGTCGAACAGGCGTTGGGCGAACGCGAGTATCGCTGTGCGTTGGTGTCAGACAAGCTCCAACGGGAAATCATGCAAGGACGCCAGCTCATCGACACCAGCGGCGCCAAGGTCGGTCAAGTGAACGGTCTCGCCGTGTACGCCATTGGTGAACACCGATTCGCGAAACCAACCCGCATCACAGCCAACACATTCGCCGGCAAAGGTGCCATCATCAACATCGAACGTGAGGCCAAACTCAGCGGCAAGATTCACGACAAAGGGGTCTACATTATTCAGGGCTACCTGGGCGATTCACACGCACAAGACCATCCGCTGGCCCTCTGCGTGACCATCTGTTTCGAGCAAAGTTATGGCGGCGTAGACGGAGACAGTGCCAGCTCCACCGAACTCTACGCAATCCTCTCCTCCCTCAGCGGGATCCCCATAAAACAAGGAATTGGTGTCACGGGATCCGTCAATCAAAAAGGCGATATCCAACCCATTGGCGGGGTCAACGAGAAAATCGAGGGATTCTTCCGGGTCTGCTCTGCGCGAAAATTAACCGGAGACCAAGGCTGCATCATCCCACACCAAAACGTACGCAATCTGATGCTTCGCAAACACGTGCGTGAGGCCGTAGAAGCCGGTCAATTTCACATCTGGCCCATCAAACACATTCGCGAGGGGATCGAGATCCTTACGGGTGTGCGGGCGGGGAAGCGCCGCAAGAACGGGACATACACGCCGGGCACCGTCCATCACGAAGTGGCAAAAAAACTCGCTCACTTCGTCAACGCCGGCAATAAGAGAAAATCCAACGACAAGAAATGATCGCACTCAAGAAACGATGAGGTAGACCGAGACCGAGGAGGGTCCCCTATGAGGCAGGCGGTCCTGTCGACGGTCCGCTCGACAACTCCTTCAACGACTCCAGAACCACATCCAGCCGATCACCCACCCCCTTCAGGGACTTGATCACCTTCGCGAGTTCTTTCTTTTCGAAGTCTTTGACTTCCGTCAGGGACGTGGATTCAAGCACCTCGTCCAGGATGACACGGGCCGAATAATAATCGTACCGCTGCTCAAGCACTTGAAGAATTTGTTTTTTCGATGCCATTGGTCCTCCCATGTCGATCATCCCCTGAAAGACCGTTGCTCTCAAACCATATCACCGCTTCGCTACCACAGCCATAATCTATCCGAAGGACCGGCCGAATGGGGTCTCTACAAAACCCGGTCATTCAACCCATTTGCGAACGCAGACCTTGACACCGGTCGGTCGACCCTCCACATTGGCGCCGTGCTGAGGAAACAACAGCGACGGTGGTTCGTCCCCGGTCTACTGACAGGCCTGGTGATTCAGGCGGGCTGTGGACCTCAAATCTACATCCACCCGCTTGAAGGGGAAGATCCTGAAATTGTCGCGTTGATCGGTGCCGAGTCTGGGGTCGACCCCGAATCCGAAACCACCCGCGCAGCGAAAGAGTGCTATCGCTTGCTAAAGAAAGGGGACATTCCTGATTTCTGGGAGCGATTGAGCAGAGAGACACAGGCCACCTTGGAAAAGAGGGCCGAGCTCGGAAACACCAATGCGCTGGAGATGCTTCATACGGCACTCTTTCCCACCCTCGAAGCACCGCAACAACAGACCATTCACGTCGACCTAGAGGCCCTCTTCTTTGTTCGGAAACCGACGAAGTTTTCACCCGCAACGAGGACCAAGGCGGATGGTAGCCTGGCTGACGTCCGCGTCACCAATGGCAACAACGAGCAGCGAATCATCCGGCTCAAGCGCACTAAGAAGCGATGGACACTGCATCACTCGTCCTTTTCAGACCTTCCCATTCTTGCCCACACACCAAGGGCGCTGCTTCCGGGACATACGACGCTGTCGACGCCTGCCCCCAAGATCGCCCCCCCGCCCGCACCAAAACCCACGGGTCCAACTGTGCCCCCCTCCGAGCCCTCCGCCGTGGATAAGGACTTCTAGGCTCGCCACCCATGGATCCAGTTTCTTGACCACGCGGGAACACGGACATATTCTGACGACGCTCCGGAGGCCACCGTGATCAACATGGAAAGCAAACAAGGTCGTCGTGTTGTTGGACGACTCGAAGCCGATACCAACATCCTTGAAGGCCTGTTGGACATCTGCCAAAAACACGCCATACACACGGGCCAGTTGCACGCTATTGGCTATTTGCAGAGCGCAGACGTGACCCTGGGCATCCCAGATCACAGCAACCCGGCGGCACCGATTAAGGTGGGAGCATGCCACGCCATCCACTTGACAGGGAACATCTCCATGCAAGCCGACGCCCCCATCTTGCACATCCAGGCGCTGCTCCTGGAGACGGAATCCCAAGCGCTGCGCGCCGGGCGTCTGTCCGGTGGCATAGTGAACAACATCGAGTTCGCCATTCAGAGTGTCGACGATTTCACGCTGCTCCGCTCCGAAGACTCGGACGAACTCGGCCAATGGGTTCAAATCCAACCACACGTGGACAGCGCGCAAGACCAGGATACCGAGCGAACCGAATTCTTCCCCGGACGGATGACCACACGAAGCCGGTATGACATGCCGGATTACGAGTTGGAGCCCAACGATTGCCTCCAACATCCTCGGCTCGGCCCTTGCACCATCATCGACGTCCACGACGTGGATCGCGTGACGATACGCCTGGACAGCGGCCGAATCGTGGAATTGCATTTGGGAATGTTTGAGTTGCATCGAACGGACAACGGCAAGGATACACAAAAGTCGTTCGACGTCAGGCTACGCAAAAGGACCTGACACAAACCTCTCTTCGACCGCAAAAGCACTGTACAAATGAACCACTGCACATTCGTTGCGTTTTTTCTTGACGCTCGCCTCCATTCCTCGTTTACTCAACCAGTAACCCTAGGTAGAGTAGGAGAAGCGAATGACTGGACGCAGCACTGGATCCCAGAACCATCGAAAACAACTCACAGCGCGCCAGGAGTTGGTGTACAAGTTTATCCAAGAATCCATCCGCGAGCGGGGCTACCCACCCACCATTCGTGAGATTGGCGTACGCCTTGAAATCCGCTCGACCAATGGCGTCAACGACCACCTCAAGGCGCTAGAACGCAAGGGATACATCACGCGTGACGACATGAAGAGTCGCGCCCTTCGCCCGGTCACACCCATTCATGCCCGTGCAAGGCAGCCCAAGAGTCAGACACGCTCTATCCCAATTTTGGGCCGGATCGCGGCCGGTCTTCCCCTGCTGGCACAGGAGAACGTCGAAGACACGGTCGAGGTGGACAGCTTCTTCATCGGCAGCAACAAAGAGGTGTTTGCCTTGCGTGTGGTCGGAGATTCCATGATCGAGGATGGCATCCACGACGGAGATTACATCTTTATCCGCAAGCAGGTTACGGCGAACCGCGGCGACATCGTGGTGGCGCTCATTGAGGATGAGGCCACCGTGAAACGCTATTATCCCGAGGGGGAGCGCATCCGCCTTCAGCCCGCGAACAGCGCCATGGAACCCATTTATGTGCGTCGAGACGAGTTCAAACAGACCTCAATCCTCGGCCTCGTCGTTGGTGTCTACCGTAAGATGTGACGATCGGAGAGAGAGCGCCCCGAATCGCTCAGGGGACCGTAATATCCACGGTCGCTTCATCCGAATACAAGAAATTACCGCTGTTGCCATGGACGCGCAAACCGATCCGATAAAGCCCAGGCACATCAGGAATGATCGTCCGAATAGGAAGTCCGGGAGCACCATTGAGAATCATTAGACTCCCCGCCGGCCGGGCCAACAAATACCACAGGTAACCCTTCTCGTAGAGACCCTCCGAACCGGCCGTGGTACCGGTCCCGTCCAGCTGTAGGACCTGACCGGCCGTAGCACCTGCGTAATCCGCTGCATCGCCGGGATCGGCAATGGGCAGTGTCGTTTCTTCCGCGTCTAACATGCCCTGCAAGTCAATACCGGTGAAGGTCACCCCACTGCCACCGGAATCGATGTAGTCGATGTAGAGTGTCCCGCCTGCCTTGAGGGAGTTGTCCGACACGTTCAACGCCAAACTCAAGACCTGCAATCCACCGACTGGAAGGTTAAAGCTGGTTGTACCGGGGTCTGTAAGGGTCCATAGACTAGAGGGTTGATCGGGGTAAAAGTCATCTTCGATCCGAATGTTGGTGATGCTAAGCGGCGCGTTGCCGCAGTTGTAGACCACCACATGCTCGGTGATATCCTCTCCCTGAGCACCCACAAATTGCACCCCTACGGGACTGACCGCCTCGCCCGGTGCCACGTCAAAACAAGGTTTCGGATCGCCGCCATAGGCGGGAATGGCGAACGTACTGGCGCCAGGTTGGTTGTAGTTCACCAAAAACTTGGCGTTCAAACCCACCAACGTGGAAGCCTTGTAGGTCACATGGATGTCCACGGTCTTGCCCTGTGCCAACGCCACCGGAGGGCCCCCAATCGGTTCGGGGAATTTCCCAGGGCCCGTGGCTGGCCACTCCATAGCGGTCGTGTAGTGCGTGGCCTCTTCGTCGCCAACCATCGTCAGCTTCGTGAGTGTAAAGACCGCTGGCCCATCATTGTATATGTTGACAGTGATCGTCTTTTCGCCCGCCGATACGTCGGTATAATCCAAGACTCCAGACGCTTGCGTGCCGTAGGACACCGCATATGTGCCGCCTTCTGCCTTGGTCGACAAGGTCACCGGGAGGGGACTATTTCCCTCGTCACTCGTGTAGACAAAGTACTTTATTTTGTCATCGGCTGAGGTTGAGTTGGGCTGGTAGCGCACCGTGAAGGTCAACGGCGCATACCCAGGAGCACCCTTGGGAGCCACGGCTGTTCCCGTGATTGGCTGATCAATGAGCGTGAACACGCTGGTGGCGTGATCTTCTTGAACACGATCAAACACGAGCTCGCAGTTGCCATCGTTGTGAATCTGGAAGATCTTTTCCTCCGGCTTGGTCACCGTAGCGTTGAAGAATGTATCTTTGCTCGGATCGACTCGGACCCGTGGCGCACACTCCGACAGAAAAAACCGGATGTGTTTCTCAGGATGGTCTTTGTCATTGGAGCGAATCAGCAAGGTCGCCGCGTTGTTGTCCAAGTCATCCGGCGCATAGATTACTTCATACGTGAGGCTCACGTAGGGATCATCGAATGGGATCGTGAAGGGAAATGCAGAGGCGCTCAACTGCTTGAGCGTCACCCACTTGTTCTTGGGCGACCCGTCTGGATTGGTGTCCATCAGAACCACCTCTTCAATGATCAAGTCCGCTTTGCCAATGTTCTGTATTTGGATCTTCACCGTCTCTTTGAGCGGCAACGATGGATCCAAGGGTGACAACTCATACTGGTTCGTAGGAATGGCGCTGTCTCCCAAGAACGCTTGCACCACGGGGAACTTACCCTCCGTGTATTCATTACAGGCCATCAGCAGTAGAGCCGCCAAGCAAACCAACATCCGTTTAATCAACATCCACATCCTCCGCAAAGGCAGAAACCGCGCACGGACCGTCCACAACGTGTGGAGCGGTCTCATTGGCGGACATAGTATACCGGTGCAGCTCCTCTCCATTCAACAGGCTTGTGCCGGAGGGGGAAATTCGACCAAAAACTCCCAACGAGATGCGCACGATTACAAGTAACAAAACCATCAAGTCGAGACACCATAAACCGATGGACCATGCCATGCCCAACGTCCGTTCTTGCAAAATACGAATTTTCAGACCGGCCCGGCCACGATACAACAAGAAGCCTTTCAACCCACCGTGCCCGGTGCGCTCCACCAACAGGTCTTGGGTCATGGACAATGCTTCCTCGTCAGACAGGGGCGGTCCCCCATCGACCGCACGGATCTGATCATAGGCCATGCGAACACCGTTGGTGAAGACAACACGGTATTCCACCCAATGGAAGGTCAAGACACACACCATCCAGATGGCAAGGGCAGCCAAAACAACCCATGGGCGTCGGCGCAAACCCACATAATGCACCACGAAGCCCAAAGCCATGCCACAGCCAGCTCCCATGGCGATGGGTACAAGGACAGGCACATAATACGTCTCCGTCAAGAGGGCTGCCAGGGCGCCGACAACGGCGCCACCCAACACACACGTCACGGACACGAGCAGTAGGGATCGCATACGTTGGGGACTTTACCACAGACCACGCGTTTCCGGTCACCGTCGAACACTTGAATTGACCCTTTTCCGCCCAAGCCGTACGATCCATGGAAGCGAATGAGTTGTTCCACCCACCGCCTTGTCTGGATCCCGTCACAGCGAATGGGACTCTTCGCGATGATAATCGCTCTATTGCTTGCGTCCGCATGTCGTCGAAATGAAACCAAAGCCGCCCACGCCGAAGAGCGCCCTCTCTCGGGCATTGCCATGACGTCGCACACCATTGAGGGCTTGGCCACTCTGGACGTTCCTCGCAAGTGGCTTATCGCCCATATGGAATACTCCAGCCGCTACGGCAATCAACTCCATAATGTGATTCAAGCGAGGTACGATACGACCACAGACACCAAGGGCGTACTCACGGTGGACATCTCTCCGAGTCATCCACGACTCTGGCGCAAACCCCTGACAGAGTGGGTGGAGCACCGCTTTCGCGCCTTGCGTACATTCGGCACACTGCGCACACAGTCCCTGGCCTCGGACGAAGTCGAGCTCCCCTATCAATGCGAAGAACGCTCGGTGACCATCGACAACCGCCTGCGTTCCATGTTTCGCATTTTTCGTCAAAAAAGTCGTGTGGTTGTGGTCACATACACGGCCGATATCGAACACTTCAACGAGAGGGAAGCGATGCGGATGGTCCGGCACACAAGCGACACGTTGGTCATTGATCTTTCGGTGGTTTCCTTTCAGCGACCCAAGCTGGAACTCATCCATCGCGTGATCCCTGCGGTCTTGGAAGGCCCCTTTCCCAAGGACTGGACGTGGCAGGTCGATGAGCAATGGGACGATACGCCCGTACCCATTCAAACGGTCATTTTCGAACCCATTGATGACTACGGAGATCGCGTCAGCCTGACCATCGCCATTGCGCGGCTCTCTGAGCTTGTACAGCATGTTCACTTCGAGACGGTCGCCATTGCACCGCCAAACGACGTCGAGCTCGAGTCCGATGCGGAACACACAGAAACTGTTCTTCGAGTGGACGATGAGCGGATGACGGTCATTCGTGTCACCCACGTCGGCGACGACGTGCTCACGACCACATACAGTGCCCCGGATTACCTCTTTGAAGTCAAACCAGCCTACGAGTTGCTGGATCAAATCGTAGACAATGTACGCGTCTTGCCCATGACGCCCATGCCGTGACGTCGGCCGCAGAGGCTGACACACTCTTCTACGACATCATTGAATGGCGTGATGATCTCCATGTGGCGGTCGCATGCCGCCGTGAGCAATTGGTGCGTATTCGCTTCGTCGATCCCAGCGATCCGATCGTCACGATGGGTACGCATCGGCCATCGCGAGTCACCTGCGCCTCGACGGCCATCCGAGACTATTTGGCCGGAAAGCGCCGCCAACTGGACCTGTCCCTGTCGGCCCATGGCACGCCCTTTCAACGCCGCGTGTGGCAGACTATCCAGGACATTCCCTATGGGTCCCTAAAGACCTATGGTGACGTTGCCCAGATGATGGGCGCCCCCGGTGCAGCGAGAGCAGTGGGCACGGCGTTGGGAAAAAATCCCATTCCCATCGTCATTCCATGCCATCGGGTTGTGGCGGCCCACGGGATAGGGGGATTCACGGGAGGATTGGTCATCAAACGTGCATTGCTGCACTTGGAGGGGCACGGCGTCTACGGGCGTTAGGGACTCTTGGCGTCCGGGCCATCATTGAGGGATGTACATTTGCCCTCACTCTGCACGCTCACCCCCGCTTGCTGAGCATGACAGGCGCTCTGATAGGGCTTGTTGTCACACCCACACACAGGGACTAAATCGACGACGTCGCTGCACTCGATGAGTGTCGAGGTGCAGACCCCGGCGACATTCTTCCCGCAATCATTGTTCGGAAACAGACAGAAGGTCGTGTCCTCCGTGCACTTGTCATTGTTCTTGCACTGCGAGTCCTGAGTAGGCGGGGCGCAGGCGCCGTCATTTTTTATGGACAATCCTGCATTGTTCGCTTCGCACTCACTGCTGTAGAGACCCCCATCGCAGCCGCACACGTCACTTTTCTTGGTGTCTTTACACGTTGCCTTGTCCGGTTTGGGTTCGCAGGTGCCCATCCCCTCACACGAGCCCGTGGCCTTGGCGCAATACTGGTCCGGATCAAAACAGTCCGCAGCCTCCTCACACTCAGCGGCAACCGGCTTGCCACACACGCCGTCTTGGGGAACCACTTGGTTGTCGTCAGCCGCTTCGCACAAGCTGTCGAAGGTGTCGCCGTCCTTGCAACCGCAGACCTTGTCATCAAATGACGTATTGCAGGAAACACAGGATCCCGCCGGAGCGTCACACGATGACTTCAAACAGACCTGCTTTGGACCGCAATCTTTTGTTGTGGAACACCCACACGTGTCGTCACAGCCATCGTTGACCGTGTCCATGGGGATGCCACCCGCGGGGCAGCTCAGCGGCTTGCAGCACTCCGCCATCTCTTCATCGCTCAAGATCGCCACCACGATGCCGGCGTCGCTCGCTTTACAACCGTTGGTGTACCACGTTTTGTCACACCCGCAGACCGACCCCGTCAGTTTGCAGGACTTGCACACGCCCAATACGTCGGAGACGCTACTCATATCCGCAAAATTCAAGCACTGGGCCACCTCACAGAAATCACCCGGCCCGCAATCTTCGGAGCTTGCGCAACCACAGGTGTCGACACAGCCGTCTTTGTCTGAATCCAGGGGCTTCCCGACTTTGCACTTGAAGTCGGGGCAGCAGGGACCCTTATGCAGGATGTTCACGCCGGAACCATACGCTTTGCAGTCGCTCGTGTAGGTCTTGTTGTCGCAACCACACACTTGGGTCGCCTTGAGCTCGTCACATACGGTGGGCTTGGGGGAACACAACCCATCGAAGTCCCCGCACTGACCGACGTCGCGTGCGCACCATTCACTGACCACGCAGTCTTCATCTGTCTCGCAGACGTCACAGGCCGGGTCGTCCGCTCCGGCCACACACTTTCCACCCACACACTGGTCGTTGAGCGTGCAAGGCCCCGCATCGCACGCCTGGCCATCGGGCACGATTTCCTTCGTACAACCCGAATCACCGCACAGGTCTTCGGTGCATGGGTTGTTGTCGTTGCACTCCTTGTCAGCAATGCATCCCAAGCAGGTGTTTGTGTTCCCATCACAGTGTCCACTTTTGCAATCGGAGTCGGCCAAACACTCCACACAAAAATTCCCGTCAATGGCACACACACCCGTAGTGCAGTGTTTGTCCGCCAAGCAAGCCACACACTCGGACGTTGAGGGATTGCACCGCCCGGCCGTTCCACAATCCCCATCGATTAGACATTCCACGCACACAAACTGCGCAGGATGACACCGGAAGGAGAACACGGTGACGCTGTCTTTGCCGAAGGTGCAGTCCTGGTCAGACTCACATTGGCCACATTTGTCCCCCACGCAGGGCGAATTCGACGTGTCCGGAGCGCTCACGGCATCGGGAAGGCTCCCAGCATCGCTCGTGGGCAGATCCACGGGGCCGCATGCAAGCGACAACCCCAACAAAACAAAAGCGAATAACGGACTGATTGTGCGCCAAGACAGCTTCATGAACTACTCCTCATCTCCTTCAACGCCGCCGCTCTCCATCTCCGTACAGACACCGCTCGTCACCTCACAAACCCGGCCACCGTTGCACGACGCCAAATTGGCCGTGCACGGGATGCATTGGTATTCCGGACTGCACAGGAATGTGTCGCAATCCGCGTCGGTTAGGCATCCCACACACTTGGGCAGCTGACTGATCACTCCCCCAGGGGTACACACGGGTGTTAACCCCCCGCAGTGCTGATCGCCCACACATTCCAAACACAGCCGCACGTCGATATAGGGGATGGTATGACAGACAGGCCTCGACTCGTCGCAGTCGTCGCCGTCATCGCATTCGTGAATGGGCACGAGTGGGCCCGTTATTTGCTGGCAAGTTCCTTGTTGGCAGAAAAGCGAGGTCGTGCCGCAGAAGACCCCCTGACTGCTGCATTGAGCACCAATCAGTGTCACCTCATCCAGGCACCCCACCGTGGTCGTCACGACGAGGGCAGAGAGCAGCCAGATGTGAGGCATTCGTCTCATCAGAACGTCGCCTTCAGTGTCACTCCCCCGGGTGTGACCACCACGTCAAAGGGAGGTTTGTAGCGCACCACCTTAAACTCTTCTTCCAACACAAACCACAAGATGCTGCCCAGCGTGGCCGCACCACCCACACCATAGAGCACCCTCGCGATGGTCTGATTCCGCGCGGCCAATCCGTTGAAGTCTTGGCGCTCGTTGAACCACGACGCGTTGGCGGCATCGGTGTGTGCCTGGTGCGCAAACACGTGCATGGCCACGCCGCCAGTGAGCGTCGCCAAACCACCCCCAAGCAATCCCCACGCGCCCTTGTTGTGGTACCAAGGGAGCGTCTGCAAACGCTCCACAACCAGGCTTTCGGTGTAGTCGCGCTGCAACCACTCTTGCGCTTCTTGTTCCACATGGGGGCGCGAAAAAAGCCGCTCTTCGAAATAGTCGGATACCCCACGTGCGACCATCTTGGATCGGGGCCGAGCCTCCAGACCGGAGATCATCAAACGGCCCGTAGCCCCTTTGGGAACCACGTATTCCGTGTCGCCACGCACCACAGAAAACCCCGCGTCGCCGGGTACACCCAGCCAAAAAGCGTTCTTGTTGGATTTGTGAAAGTCGGCGTAGCGCATGAGCTCACTGTCCACCAGATGAGCCTTCCCAGAGAATCCTTTCTCGATACGGACTTGGGCAGGAAAACGGGCGTCGTCCATGGTCATCAAGGGCAGATTGGGCGCCGAGAGCGGTGGGCGGATGTAAGGTTTGATCCGATAGGTGCTGTTCTTGATGGCCATGTTCGCCGTGTGCACAAACGCTGCAATTTCGGCGAAGGTCACGTTGCGGTCGTCG
>CAUZBV010000051.1:0-12258 GCA_963578115.1 Myxococcales bacterium | reverse complement strand
ATCGGTCAGTTTGTGCGCTTCAATTGTCAGCGGAACCCCAGTGGCTATATGCACCGTGATGACCGATCCCGATGGATACCCCTCCGGCGGCGGTGGCGGCTGTGGATTTTCATGGCCCCCCCAGACACGGGGCACTCCGGTTTGTCCCGGAAAGGGATAGACAACGATGAGCTTGTTGTCGCCCGCATTGAGCCGACCAAAGTCCATCACATCCACGCGTGGCGCCGAAAATCGCGCGCCGTATCCCGTATCGATCATGTCCGGTGACATCACGGGGATGCGGTGATAGACCGTCTCTACCCAGCCATCCACCGCAGCGGTGGGATTCCCAATGAAGGTCATGATTTCAAATCCCGGCTGGCCCGTGTACCCGGCTGCTTTCATTCGATTGCCAAAACTGACCCCGGTGAATCCCTCGGCAAACGCGGGATCTTCGGAATGGGCGCCGCCTGGGATCTTGTTGTTCTTGTACGCTTCAATGTGAACACCATAATAGTCCGCGTGCTGCTGAGCGGCCTGATTAATGGTCTCCAGCAAGTTCACACAGGGCACCCCCACATTCTCACGATACCAATTGACGCGTTGAACCGCTTCGACCTGCTGGGCGGTCGCACTTTCCGCAAGGGTGCATCCTGGGCTGGGCATCGCGTCCCACCCTGCGGGGACATCGACGCTGACAATGGTATCGACGGGTGGAGGTGGTGGCACCCCATCCGGCTCCGTCACATCGGGTTCGGGCACCCAACTCTCGTGATGACCAGTCCAGGTACCAACCGAGGTACAGCAATCGGACGGTTGGTAACTCCAAGTGCCTTTCACGCGATCGGGAGCCACAAACGATCCTTGTATGGCCAGATCCCCCTCTTTGAACAACACTTTTCCATCGTTGACCGCCACCTCGAAGGGCTCGTCAAAATGCGCCGTTCGTGCACATTGCTCCGGAAAATTGGGATCCTCACTCACCCAGAAACACGAGATGCCCGTCACCTGCCAGGTATGCAATTGACCGCCCGATGCAGTAAAGAACACCGTGTCACCGATCCACGAACCGTCCATCGGCATGTAGAACGTCTTCTCGGACGAACCACGGCACCCCCATAGCCCAATGACCACGAGCCACAACCACCATCGATGACGCACGACGTTGCTCAATAATCTTCTCTCCTCGCCCCTACGAGCGCTCTATTGTACGAAAGCGTCCACCAAACGCGCAACCTTGACAGATCATCTGAGCGACACTCATAAATAAACTCTGTTCGATTTCTTGTGATCATCGGATAGGAAGATGGACCTATGCCAACGAAAATAGGGAGCTTCGATCTGATTCAGGCCATCGGTGAAGGCCCGGGGGGACCCGTTCATCTGGCGGTGGACACAGTGCTCGACCGAATGGTCGCCCTGAAGCAAGTGAACGTACTCGATGGGAGTACCGACGAGCCTGGGCTCGCAGATATGACCGAGCAGGTGGCGCAATTGTCACGGATCCGGTCCCACTGTATTGGGCATGTGTACTCGTGCTCCAAACCCCATGAATCCACGGTGTATTTGGCCCGCGAGTACATCGCGGGGATCGATCTCGCCACCCTACTCCAAGGCGCCCCCGTGCTGGATCGGATGCTCGCAATCGCAATCCTTTGGGGGACCACAACGGGCCTCGTGGGCTTCCATCAAGAAGATCAGCTCCATGGGAATTTGAAATTCACCAATGTGTTTTTACGCCAATCCGGTGGCATCAAACTCGTCGACCCACTGGTGATGGCCCTGGCGACGACCGCGGCGGGCGGGCAAATAGACTACACCACGGATTGGTTTGGCGCGCCCAACCTCTTGGCGCCGGAACAGCGCGACGGAGCACCACCGTCTCTTGCCACGGACACCTATTCCATCGGGGCGATCGCCTACAGACTAATCACAGGCCACCTCTACGACGATCCGTCCGCTCCTAATAAGTCCTCCAATCCCGGACAGACCGATCCAACGTGTCCAGACAATATTGGCAACCAAATTGCGAAGTGTCTGGACAGCAATCCAAACGAGCGCATCGGTGCCGCAAACAACCTCCGAAACGAACTCACTGAATGGCTACAAGACTCGGGACTCACTCCCAAGCAAGCGTTGGACGAGGCGATTCAATCTGTGTCGTCCCTCTTTCTCATGGCCAACCTGAGCACCTCAGCCCCATCGACAACCGTCGGAGATGGCCACCACCGACTCATAAACCAACAGGCAAGCACTCCTGTGGAACGCGCTGTGTCAGACGGTGTGGAGGGCTATGACCTCGAAATGGACACGCCATCCGACACACCACAGAACGCTCCCAATGCGCTCGACGAGTTGGTTGAGTCCTGGTCCACGTTGCGTGACGAATCACCCCCGATGAAAGACGGCGACGGTGAAGAGGCCAAAAGGCAGCACACAGTTCCATCGGCGGCACCACAACGTGCATTGCCACCGATGGGTGACGTGATCCGTGCCCAGGCAGAGGCGCTCTGGGAATCCGCATTCGTCCGGATCCTTGTCGGCATAGTAGCCATTGCGACGGTGGTCTTTTTTCTACTACCCGACCGGGATGAATCCCCCGCACCCACCGACACCGACACCGTCAACAATGGGCTCCCACAACCGCCAGTCGTGCCGACCACGACCCCACTGCCAACCGACCCGACTCTTGCAGCCATCGCCAAGGCAAAAAACACCGCGTACGAACAACCGAGGAACGGGGAAGCGCGCTTGGTTCTGTCGCAAGCCTACTTCAACGCGGAGAAGTACTTGGCAGCGTTGGAGGAGGTGACAACCGCCGAAAAGCTCTTGCCACACTCGCCACGACCACCACGCCTCGCCATTCGCATCCTGTTGAAACAACAAGAAGGGACAAAGGCCATCGTCAAAGCACGAGCAGCCCTCAAACTGCATTCCACGGATGCGATGCTGCACCTACTCATTGCCCGTGCGTTGTTGACGCAAGGGCGTCCTCAGGACGCCGCGTTGTCACTGGAAACCGCCGTCCAGATGGACGCTTCCTTGGCGGAGGCATGGATTGAACTCGGCAATCTTCATCTCGCTGCCACTCACTACGAAAAAGCGCGCATCGCCTATGAGCGCGCGATCGAAGAACGACCCGACAATACCGCCGCAACCATTGGGCTCGGCCGCGCGATGCTTCGGCTTGGCCGTAGTGGCCGTGCTGTCGATGTGCTGACCCAAGGGCTCAAGTTGGCAGACGACGATCCCCAGTTGGAGTACACCGTGGGCCGCGTCTTGCTCTTCGGCAATCGCTACGTAGAAGCGGAAACACACCTCAAGCGCTACCGAGAGGCACGTCCTGATGACTGGCGTGGTCTCTTCAGTCTGGGACTGCTTCGTCTGCGCCAAGGCCACGCTCAGGAGGCTCTCGACTTGTTGGACGACCTACAGCCCCCTCAAAGCCTCCGTGCCGAAATCTGGTACAATCGGGGTCTCGCTCAAATGCACCAGGGCAACCTTCAAGATGCTATCCAATCATTGTCATCGGCAGTCAGGCAGCGCGAGACATGTTGGGAGGCCATTTGTGAGCGGGCGAAAGCCTACCACCGCCTTGGAAGACTCGCCAAAGCACGAGAAGGCTACGAGCAGACCCTTCGACTCCAGCCGACATCGGTCCTTGCGCGAAGCATGCTGGAAACCCGTCTCGACTCAGCGCTTGCCCGGATGCAACTCGGACTTCCATGCGGTCGGCGGGTCGGCCTCGATATCCTCGACGAATAAGGGGCTGCCTTAAGGCAGCCTCGAAGTTTTCGCAGCGCACAGAACACTGATAGGATGCGATGGTGCGTCGACCCACCATCCGATTGGCGAGTGCCTACATTGCACTCTCTTTGCTCACAGTGCCCCTGTGCACCTGGTTTGCGTTACACGCCCAGGCCGTTACGGGAGCCGTACAAGCGCGGCTCGATGCGCTGAGTGTCCCTGGCCTGATGCACATCGGGCGTATGGATTGGTCCTTGTTTCCGTTGCGGCTGGATTTGTACGATGTGACCCTGCTCACTCGCCGTGGAGAGCCTTCGCTCACGGCACGCCACATCGGGGTCGTGCCGCGCTGGAGCGAGTCACACCGACGGAGCCGCGACATCGCTGTCCACGTGGATCGTCTGGAAATCGATGATTTCACACTGCACTTGACCTGGAACAAAAGGGGGCAATTGGAACTATCGGATGCGTTTAGGCGACGTGCGTTTGATGCAAAGAAAGAAAAACGACCGCCATGGCAAGTGGTGTTCGATGCTCCCAAAATCCTCCTCCGCAACGGAAACCTGACCCTACAGTGGCCAAAGGCCGGCTTCCAGTTTGAAGGGATCACCACCCAGGGAACACTGTGGGTTACCCAAAACGATGTTGTGATCGATGTGCCGGAACTGCGCGCTGCAGAGGGCGCATACTGGCACGACAGTCCTCCCAACGCGCTGGGAGAGCGGCTCGCCAAAGTACTGCCACCGCATCGTGCGAAGGGGAGAGACTCGTCCGGTTTGCACGTCCCCTTGAAGGACATTAGGGTCACCGACTTTGTGTGGGGCGAGCGTGGTTTTCGCACGACGGTTTCACTGCAAGCCCCACCGAATGCGCCTACGCATGTGAGTGGGTCCATGCGCTTTTTGGGCGACGGCATCCACCACGACCTGTCTGCGACCATCGCCCTGGACGAACGCATCGTATCCGCCCTCAGTGGAGGACATGTCCAGGGACCGGCGCGCGGGTCATTTCATACCCAAGGTGTGAACTTTGCCGGAAGCGCCACTGGAACTACGTTGGAAGCCTCTTCTCTGAAGGTCGGGCCTCTCACGTTCAAGGAACCGACAATCACGTCGCTCCACGTCCAGACAACGGGGGAAGAGGCCACCCTGGACGCCCGCATAGAGGCTTCGTTGGTATCGACCGATGAATTCCACGCCGAAGATGTGCATGTGCACACATTGGGCGCTCTGGGCTGGGCCGGTTGGGACGCAGATTCATTTGTTCAGCAAATGCGGACCAATCCCAAGTCGCTACTCCGTCGATTCACACTCTTCGGAGCACCGCATGCCAGTCTGCAGATTCCGGAAGGTCGAGCCAAAACACTCACATCAGGAAAAACGACGTGGAGCGATGTCACCCTGACGTCCCTGTCGTTGCACGGAGAACTACGAAACCTGGTTGGAAAATTGGAGTCCATCTCGACAAAACAGGGGGCCGCTCTTAGCGCTTCTCTGACCACAAACCTGTTGTCGATGGGCCTGACACTGTCCCACACCAAGACAGACACGACGCTGCTTCGACGATGGTATGGCGATCGAGAGGAGTGGCAACAACACCCCGGCCCCCCCAGCCGCACAGTCGTCTCGCTGCGTAGCCCAATTACGAAGGCGCTCTCATTTGAAGTGAACAAGGTGACCATCGAGAGCGTCCAATGATCGGGATGATGACAAGTTTCCGGTCCATTGGGCGAACACTCAAGAAGCTCGCCATTGCTATTTTAAACGCGATCTACAAGACCATCACGCGTACGGCTCTGTATGCGCTGACCCTTGCGCTGGTCGTCTATTTTACCTTGAACAGCTCCTATGCACGCGACGCCATAACCGACATCCTCAATGACGCGTTGCCGGGCACGGTTCACATTGAGAATATTCAATACGGCCCCATCCCTTGGAAAGCCACCATACTGGGCGTCGACATTCGAGACCCGCGCGGTACCATGGTCATCGCCGCCGACCGTGTAGTGGCCCATTTCGACATGGGCCCCCTGGGCGCTTGGCTAACGCGCCGTCTCGCAGGACGGCACGTTGCTCTCCCAATTGTCTTCGAAGAGGCCAACGTCTACGGAGCGAACGTAACTGTAGCGTCCGACGCTGAGGGGTGGTTGGGGATTCGTGAGGCCTTTGACGACAGCCAGGACATACCCGAAAAGACGGGGCCCGGTGTGGCGGTCACCATTCGGAATATCGGTGTACACAATACCACTACACACGTGGATTTCGAGGGGTTTTCCGCCGATCTGAAGGACGTGAACATCCTGGCGAAACTGCGTGTCGCCGACGGCCATGTGGACATTCCATCCAGCAAAGTATCGATAACGACTGGAGACGCCTGGTTCCCGACGGTGGTGGTAGGCGGCAGCGCACTGCACCTCCCTATCGCCAATTTTGTGGCGCTGGACACCCAAATCACAGAACGCTTTGTCGCCATCAACAAAGCGGAGCTCACCGGCTCGACGGGAACGATCCGCCTAGACGGCCGCATTGACACCGATGGACCCGAAGTTCGAGTGACCGCCACTGGACACGTGAAAATCGATATGGCGGACCCCCTGGTGCAGTCGCTCTCAACCATCCCCATGAAAGGACGGGCGTCATTAATTGTGCGCTCAGAAGGTCCGGTAAGTAGCCTCACATTGAGCGTAAATCTCCAAAGTGACGATCTGGGCGTGCACGGACTGGCGCTGGGTCCCGTAGACATCGCCGCTCGGATAGAACCCACCGAAGTCACTGAGCACGGAGGAGTCGTCATTCACGTGCAATCCACTGACTTCGGGGCTTTGGATGGGATCGTTCACCTGGATCATCTCACGATTCGCCCGGGCTCTGGAAGCCAATCGGATCTCGTAATGGAGGCTGGTGTGCGACTAAGCGACATCGATCCCTCCTTGATTTGGACCCTGGATCCCCTCGCCGACACCGACGAACCCCTCGGTTTCTTGGCGGGAAGAATGAGCGGCTCCGTGTCGACCCTCGTGCGGCAGATCGTAGTGGATGCCGCCAGAACACAATGGTACGTGGAAGGGGCGGCCGGTCTAGACATTCAATGGGATGGCGCCGATGCCCTCTCGCCGCGCCCCACCTACGGTCTATATGGCCTCGTTTCCGGTGTATTCGGAGCCGATGAACTCCGCATAGAAACCCCGGGGCTCATGGCGTATTCGGATCATGACGAGGTGGTAATCAAGGGTTCTTTGGACGTAGCCAACGACGCGGTGAATATACATCTCGACGCAACAGCACACCTGGACCACTTGAATTCCCTGTGGAGTGACTCGGACTCCCCGACCCGCTTGGCCGGTACAATCCGGCTCACGGACACCCGAATCAGCGGCTCATTGCTGTCCCCGGAGGTGCATGGTGATCTTCACGCAAAAAACCTGAAGATTCAAAGCGAAACCACGATCGAGATCCCCAATCTATCGACTACACTCGCGTTCGAGAAGGGTCTGCTGACCGCCAAGAAATTGCGTGCAGAGGGCGCGTTGGGACGGCTTTGGGCCGACCTGCGGCTGGGGCTTTTCAAAGACGACTTTCGACATCCAAATCCGGACCTACCCTTGACCATCCAGAATTTGCGCGCCAAGGCGATTCCGCTGCACGAGCTTCTGGGCGACACGGTACGAGGAACGGCTTCAGTGCGTTCCAGTCTCTTTCAACTGGACCTGGGCGCTTCTGATCCGAGGCCACGGGGAAAGTTAAGCGTATCCTCGGACAACCTCGTCGCCGGAGACGAAGCGTTTAAGCACATCCATATCGACGCAACACTGGATGGACACCGCATCCGACTCAACAGCCTCAAGGCCACAACCCGCTCCGGAGGACGGATCGCAGGAACCGGCACGTGGAATCCATCGAGTAACGTCATCAATCTACGAGCGAAGGCCAACCAAATCGACCTGGCAAAGCTGGGCATCATTCGTTCGGCGCAATTGCCCGCTCGTGGACTGGTTGATCTGACAGTCGAGGGTCGAGGAACACCCGCCCGATTGAGCCTAAACGGAATACTGAACGTAAAAGGGTTCGGATGGGGAGGCATTGAGTTGGGAAGCGCGTCCATACAATTTCGGCGTAAGCGTGGTTCCCGTCTGGTCCTCCTTGAGTCGGACCGGTTCTTTCCCACCTTAACGATGAGCAGTGGGCGCCTGGAGCTCAGCAAACAAGGCATCCCCGTGCGCCTGACCATCTCTGCGGACGCAGCAAAGACCAACATTTTGGCCGTTCTCCCGGAAATGGCTGACACACTGCACTCCGCCAAGATTCGTCGTGGACAAATTCAATTCGACCAGTTTTTTGATGCGTCTGGAACCTCGGTTTTGACGGCGGATATCCCGGCCAAGGGACTCCACGCAGCGCTCGATACCACCTCTGGATCCATCATCAACCAGACCCCGTTATGGCTACGAATGAATGGCGACATCATTGCGGTAGACCCCACGATCATTGCATGGGGTGAACATCGCCTGGCGTTGTGCGGTTTCACCGGTCCCCGGAACCTGATCCACTTCGATGTGGCTGGCACCATTGATTTGGGCAGCTTCCCCCAACTTCGCGAAACGTTGGCAGATGCCAAAGGCCGTCTGATCACCCATGGCCCGGACGACGATAACGAGTCGTTCTTCGAGTCGTGCCTCTTGGAAATTGCGAACGACGAGACCTTGGCAAAAATAGGCAACCCGAAGGGTATATTGACCATTCGCAATACAATGGATGATCCAGCGATCGATGGGGAACTCCGGGTGGACAAGCTCATGGTCGCCACCCGTGGACGGCGGCAAGAGCTTGCCGTCACCAAAGGAGTCATTTCCATTCAATCTCCAGACACCGGCCTATCGGCCCCACTGATCCGTATCGACGACGACCATCCACTCATCGGCACACTCGACGACCGGGCCTTCGTTCTCAAGGGAAGCGCCATCTTGCCACCCCGCGCGCAACGTGCCAGCGCGGAGGACTGGCTGCCGGACACAGGTCGTTTTCACTTGGTGGGCAAACAAGATTTCGAATGGTCTTCTCCCGATGGGTATGAACTGTCGTTTTCGCCGAATCTGGTTTTTGAATTCGACAAAATCCAGTCAGGAACCCCAACTCAGCGGTCCTTGTCGCTCAAGGGTGACGTGGTTGTGACCCAAGGCACGGTGTACAAGAGCTTCAACAAAGTCGCTCAGGCTTTTAGCAACATGCTCGGACGCACGGTGCAGTTGGAAACAGGCCCCTTGAGCGAGAGCGTCCCCATCCTCAGCGAGATGATTCTCGATGTACACGTCAGTGGAAACAATATGCGCGTCAAAAGCACATTCGACTTCGCCGGTGTTGACGTGGATTCGCGCTTCGACCTTCAGATCACAGAGACCATCGATCAGCCACAGATATCGGGTTGGATGGAGATCACGGAAGGATCCATCACGTACAAAGTGGTAAAGCGTGAGTTTGAAATCACCGACGGAAAACTGGAATTCAGTGGCGATCCGCTGGAACCGGAAATCAGCATCACCGCCGAGACCACCATCGAACGGAGTGTTTCCAGCGAAGGCAGCAACTTGGCCTACTCAGCAGAGGACGAAAACGTGGTGGTCTCCATCCGGCTGAGCGGGACCCCTTCCAACATTGATCTAAAAATGGACTCCAGACCCAGTTATAGCGCCGGCGATGTCCATTGGCTGATTCTCACCGGCCGCACGAAATCGGAATTCGAAGATCGGCGATTTCAGAGTGATCCCGCGGCGCTGAACGTCTTGGGTGCAGACCTTGCCGAATACATGACAAACCTGCTCCGCTCCCCCTTCATCAAGTCCGTCGAAATTGCCCCCCTGGTGGGTGGAGGCGGCCAAGTGGAAGTCATTACACGGCTCGGCAGAGCCATCCGTTTGAATACCACCGTTCGCCAAGAACATGGGGATACGTCCTACCACGCAGGGTTCCGATTCAAGATTAATGACCGCGTTAGCCTGGAAGGTCGACTCCGTGGAGCAGGAGAAGAAACGGATGGCCGCCAGACCTACGAAACGAAATTCAAGTACTCCATCCCATTGGATTGAAGAGGAGCCAGGTGTGAAATACCGTAACGCGATGCACCGTCTACCTCTCATCATGGCCACCGTGTTGGTCTGTGCAGGGGTTGCATCGGCTCAGGAGGCCGCGCTGCCCAATCCCTGTGCAGGACTCAAAATCGACTCCGTCCGCATTCAGGGATGTGAGAACACCTGGTGTCAGTCTGAACACAAACGCAAGAAGCTCCAATCCCTGATGGAACTTAACACGGGAACACGCTGGTCTGCCATGCAGTCCAAACGAGCCATTGCGAGGTTGCGAGAGACCGGCTTCTTCCAGGGTGTCCAAACGCAATGCTCTCCGATTCGTGATGGCGCTGCCGTCATCGTCGTCGTTCAAGTGACGGTCAATCGCCGGATCCGCCGACTGCGCATTCAAGGCAACCAGGCATTGTACGAAAGCGACGTCTCCAAACAGCTCATCCTGCGGCCAGGGACCGTCTTTAACCCCAAGACGCCCGAAGCCAAAGCCGTCGAACAACGGCAAATTAGCCGGCTCCAAGACCTCTACCAAAAAGAGGGCTTCGACGACACCAAGATTCGACTGGAAACCAAGTCAATAGGGCGTGACGGCGTCGACATTGTCCTCCACATCAATGAAGGACGTAAAGCAAAGGTCACGGGCGTCGATGTAGACATGGCGCCCGTTAAGCAACACACCGCCGCTGCACTTCGACCCTTTGGACCCAACATCCAATGTGTTTCCATCTCAAAGAGACGGGTACGTTTGGCCAGTAGACTCGAGGCCGGTAATGTATTCACGCGGCGCCTACAACGACGGCGAGAACAACGTGTCCGCGATTTTCTACGCGCACGCGGAAGGGTCCGACCGGACGTCAGCATCACCCATGACCGCCACACTGGCCGGGTGCTCATTAAAGTGACCGCTCCGGACTGCTACGCGCTGCGGTTCTTTAATCGTGACGACCCCTTGCCCGACGAGCGCGGGTACGCACGTGTTCGGGCCGACGCCATTCTGGAACACCTCACCTTTCGCCAAAGCGGACGCTACGATCTCGATGAGGCTGTAGCCAGTCGGACCGCCCTGGAACAATGGTACCAGCAACAAGGCTACCTCTTTGCCGACATTCGACTGGACTACCGAACAGTACCCACGGACAAGCAGTCGGATGCCGGCCTCATTGGGGTGATCTCCTATTACACAACGCTCAATTACGTCACCGAAATCAGAAATGTCACGTTTCGTGGCAACAAACATGTCGACAACGTGTCCATCCGAGCGGCCATGGGCACCAAGACGTATGACTTCTTTGAAACCGGAGGCTATCTACTCATTGAACAAATGCTCTCCGATCTTCGTGCCATCAAACGGCTGTACCACGACAAAGGCTATATTGGGATGCGCTATCGGCAGGCACTAGCGGCGGACCAACAACGCCCGACCATTCGGCGAACAAAAAAGATGAATGGACCCGATGAGATCTATGATTTCACCTTCAAAGATCTCCACTTTCGTCTTCGGAAACATCCACTGGAGAGCGTCATCTACG
Source organism: Myxococcales bacterium (assembly GCA_963578115.1). Lineage (GTDB taxonomy): Bacteria > Myxococcota_A > UBA9042 > CAUZBV01. The sequence goes on along the minus strand of CAUZBV010000051.1, from coordinate 930 downwards.
TCTCCATCGATATCGAAGAAGGCAAGCGAATCAACGTGGGGCAACGTAGTTTGGACGACGGACTCACCAACGACAACGCTCACCTCCAGACCACGCTAGCCCTGCAACCGGAGGACGCATTTTCCCCAAAAACCGTGGTCACGGACCGCAACAAGATCCGACGCTTCTATCAAGAAAAAGGATTCCACGACGTAGAAGTTGATGTTCAATGCACCGATCATCGCACCCAAAAGAAAGTCCCCAGTTGTACGTGGGACACCGTGGGATCCCAGGATGCACAAATTTTCTTCACCGTGAAACCGGGCGCGCAATATCGCGTGGGAGAACGCTTTGTCCAGGGCGCGTTTCGAACCAACCCTGACCTGATCCTGGAGCACTTGCCCAAACCGGGCGAAGCATTGAACCGATTCCAGCTCGCAAATGCGGAACGGAAGCTTCGACAATTGGGCGTATTCTCCAGCGTCCAGATTAAGCCCATCGGCTTGGGCAGTCCGAACTCAAACAATGAACGCATCCCAGTGGTTGCGGTGGTTGAAGAGAGGCGTGCTCAGTTCTTAGACATCAGCGCCGGTTTTGAAACGCTCACCACCCGGGAAGACACCAACGAAGGAGTCCCTCCCGAAGCGACGAGCATTCTCAGCGCGAGCATTGGTGTCATGGATACCGCGGTGTGGGGCCAAACCAAGCCCGCACCCATTAGCGTACCAGACCTCCTGATGACCGTGGAAGTGGCCTACCGAAATCGGAACTTTCTCGGCCGGGCACAGGAGTTGATCGTACCGCTCAAATACGGCTTCTCAACCGGTGTTGTCAATCTGTTGGGTGACAAGGACAACGCGGATGGCCTCAGCGCACTGCATCGGTACGCAAAGCTCAGCCCCACCCTCTACGAACCACGGCTGGGGGGAACCGATTTGGCGCTGCAGCTCA
>CAUZBV010000050.1:0-12358 GCA_963578115.1 Myxococcales bacterium | reverse complement strand
TGGGGACTTGCTGTCCCGTTGGGCATTGATTGGCCGGAACGATCTGGAAGCCATTGTCCAGCTTGCAGCAAACGTCTTCCACCACCACGTTGTCGACACAGTTGGCGACCATGATGGAGTAGCCGGAGCCACCACCGGGGTTGATGTCTTCAATGGTGACCGTCGTGGTCGGTGTAGCCAACGCGATATGGTGGTATGCACCGCCACCAAAACCACCAGGCGCACAGCCCATCTGCGTGATGGTCGCTGGTTGCGTAATGGTCAGTTCATCGCCCGGCTGCACGTGCAGCTGCAACAGATAGAACTCGCTGACGGGAGTATCAAAAGTCAAAGTGGCGTTTTGGTTCACGCCCACAAAGCCACGCTCGGCACCGGCAGGAATGGTGCTACAGCTATTGGAGCTGGGCAGACCAGAGGCCCAAGTGCCCCAGCCAGTATAGCCAGTCAGGATTCCACCGGTGGAGAGGTTTCCGGACGGCAGACCGGCCATGTTGATGGCTTCGAAGTTCTCACACGTCGGGGGTTCCGGGTCTTCGCAGTACGACATACTGACTTGTTGCGGCCATGGGCATTGGTCCGATGGCAGAATTTGGTAGCCAGAAGACGTCTCACAGCACACGTCTTCCACCACGACCTCGTCGGCACAGTCGGCAACCATGAAGGAGTAGCCGGAGCCACCACCGGGGTTGATGTCTTGAATGGTCACGACCGCAGAGGGCGTATCCAAGACAATGTGGTAGTAGCCGTTGCCCGCTTGACCGCCAGGCACGCAACCCATCTGCGTGATGGTCGCTGGTTGCGCGATGGTCAAGTCGTCGCCCGGTTGGACGTACAGCGTGAGCAGATAAAACTCGCTGATGGGTTGGTCAAAGGTCAACGTGGCGTCGTTGTTGACGCCCACGGCGGCGCGCTGACTACCCGCGGGGATTGTACTGCAGCTGTTGGAGCTAATGAGGGTTGTAGGCCAGATTCCCCAGCCGGAGTAACTCAACAGGCTGGCCCCGTTGGTCAGGCTGGCGGGCAAATTGCCCATGTCGATGGCTTTGAACGTTTCACAACTGCTGGGCTCCGGATCGAGCTCACAGTCCGAGTCGGCCAAGACATTCAAGAACGGACAACTCGTCATCGTCATGAATTGCGCACCTGCCGAGGTGTTGCAGCACACCGTTTGCTCACAATAATCACTCGAAGTGGGGATTCCACCCTGCTTCTTGCAATCATCCGGCGTGGTGTAGATCGCATTTCCGGTGTTGGGGCCAAACGAGATCTTGCAACAGATCTCTTCCTGGATGTCCGCAGGACAGCACAGGAATTTGATGGCGTGGTACAACCCATCAGCACATTGACCGCCAACGCTGTGTTGCGTCATGACCATGCCATACTGCTGTTTGCAGTGCTTTTGGGCGGCAATAATCCAATTCATTTCGCTCTGGCACTGTTCAGCGTTGCCCAACTTGGCGGGAACACAAGGTTCGTCCTCACAATACTGATCGGCCACGACCTGCGTGTCCGGGCATTTGCCCGCGGGAATGGTCTGAAATCCCTGGTTTGTTTTGCAACAGACATCGCCCAAGGGTTCCTTGGGACAACACTGGAATTTGATGTAGCGGAACAAACCCTTGCCACACTTTTTAGCCACCCGATACTTGGTCAGGACCATGTTTTGGTCCGCACAAGCGTCCTCGGCATATTGGACCCAAAGCGCTTCCGGTTTGCAGCTGGTTGGACCACCCATCCCATCTACAAAACACTCCGAGTCAATTAGCGCGCTCTGCTCTGTACTCCAGTCGCCCTCAAACGGGTTCTCCGACTGTGGCACATCCGCACACGCGATCACGAGGCACATCATGACACCCCATACAAAAATAGAAATCCAACTAGTTTGATTCATCTTCAGCATGACAGCACGTCCTTCAACAACAGGTTCAACAGGTTCAACAGGCTCAACAGGTTCAATAAGTTCCAAGGTTAACTAGGCCCTCCCAGACACACCTCTCCATTCCCCATCGATGGAACTCTCGTCGAAAGAAATGCTCTATTTACCGTAAGACTCTTATTTTATTGGATTTTTAGCGAAGTAAACAGCCAGCGCCGCCAGCGTTTTGCCATCTTGAATGGCCCCCGATCGCATCCGCTCAAAGACCTCTTCGATGGGAATGAACTCCACCGTGATGTCTTCGTCGGGCTCCAAGGCCTGACCCACATGGGTCAAATCGCGGGCGACAAAGGCGTGCATCCGCTCCGTGCAAAACCCCGGCGCCGTCACAAACTCACACAACGGCTCCAGCCTGGCCGCTTCGAATCCCGTCTCTTCTTGCAATTCCCGATGGGCACACAAAAGGGGGTCTTCCGATGACTCCAGCGTTCCTGCCGGAAGCTCCAACAAGGTTTCGCCCAGGGCGACTCGATGGTTCCGAATGAAGACCATGGACTCGTCTTCTGTAAGCGCCAAGATGACCACGGCTCCCGGGTGCACGATGACCACTTTCTCTTCCGTCGTACCGTCGGTTCGCGCAACGGTTCGGACAAGCACAGTGACCTTCCGGTCCTGACAGACCACGCGGTCCACCGTTTTGCTCATCATTCCATCCCTGGTTTCATCGATTTTGCTTCAAAGCCCGTGCAATCTCGCGATCCGTTTCGCGCTTGGCGACGTCCTGCCGCTTGTCATACTGCCGCTTGCCCCGGCCGATGCCAATCTCCACCTTCACCCGAGCGCCCTTGAAATAGATCTGAAGGGGAATAATCGTGTAGCCACGCTCCACGGCCTTGATGCTGATCTTGCGGATCTCGCGCGCATGCAAAAGAAGTTTGCGTTCCCGTTTGGGCTCGTGCCCAGTGCGATGCGCAAACTTGTACACGGGGATGTTGCAATCGACCAGCCAGATCTCCCCGTTGCGAACCGCACAGTACCCTTCGTCCAGGCTGCAATTGCCTGCCCGAAGGCTCTTGACCTCGCTTCCCATCAAGACCAGACCCGCTTCCCATGTATCCTCGATGTGGTAGTTGCGTCGCGCTTGCTTGTTCCGGGAAATGACCTTCTGCATCGGCGCAATGTACCTCGGTCGCAATCTGACGTCCAGACCAAGAGTTGACCCCAATCGCAGCCTAACCTAACCTCGCTCCCCGACAATGACCATCTCGGTATGAACACACAGCCCATGTCCGACGACGCACTAACCACCATTGCCGAAAAACTGGAGCAGCTCGCGGAAGGCATGCGTGACACGCTGGCCGATCCAGAGCTCGATCGCCGACTCGTCAGCCTGGACCGGGACAACATCAACGAGTTTGGCTTCGATTCGTTCGGCTATTCTCCCTCGTACGTCAAACAGGTTGTTCCCGTTGCCACGCTGCTCTATCGCCACTATTTTCGAACGAAAGTCTATGGCATTGAACACATCCCGAACACCGGGCGCGTGATGCTCATCGCCAATCACTCGGGCCAATTGCCTGTCGACGCAGCGGTCATCGCGTTGAGCACGCTGCTCGACGCGCACGAGCCCCGAATGGTCCGATCCATGGTGGAACGGTGGGTCCCCACCCTCCCCTTCGCCAGCGTGTTCTTGTCGCGATGCGGTCAAGTACTCGGCACCCCCGAGAATTGCCGCGTTCTCTTGGATCAGGACGAGCTACTCTTGGTCTTTCCCGAAGGCGCGAAGGGGATCTCGAAGACGTACGACAAACGCTATCAGCTGCAACGATTCGGTCACGGGTTCATGCGGCTGGCCTTGGAAAAGAACACGCCCATCGTTCCCGTGGCGGTCATCGGCGCCGAGGAGCAGGCACCCTCGTTGTACAACTGGAAATGGCTAGCCAAGCAAATGGGCGCTCCCGCACTCCCCATCACGCCTTTCTTCCCGTGGTTGGGGCCGCTGGGGCTCCTGCCATTGCCTGTCCGCTATCACCTCCACTTTGGCGAGCCCATGCACTTCGAGGGCGACGCAAACGACGATGACGGCACCATTGGCCGCATGGTCAAACAGGTCAAGAATCGGGTCCGCGACCTCATCCACACCGGTCTCAACACGCGAACGAGTGTGTTCCGCTGATGGCAAAGACCACACCCAAGAAACGAAATACGGTCTTGGTCACAGGCATCTCAGGTCGCCTTGGACGCTTGTTAACCCAAGATCTACACCGCAAGTACCGAGTCGTTGGGGTTGACCGACGTCCCTTTATGGAGGCGCCGAGCGACGTCACGATGCACCGAGTCGACATTCGGTCCCGCCGCTGCGAGGACGTCTTTCGAACACACAAGATTAAGGCGGTCGTGCACATGAACATCATGCACGACCCGCGACAATCCGACGAAGACCACCACACCTTTAACGTCATCGGAACACAGCACTTACTCGATTATTGCGTCCGCTACAATGTGCCCAAGTTGGTGATGCTCTCCACGGCGAATGTGTACGGACCCAACCCACGCAATGAAAGCTACCTCACCGAAGACTCGCTGCTGATGGCCGGCGAAACCGACAGCAGTGTTCGTGATTTAGTGGCTGTGGACATGCTGTGCACTACGTTTTGTTGGAAACACCCGGAAGTAGAGACGGTCGTCCTTCGACCGGTGCACATTTGCGGGTCGGTGCACAACGCCCCGTCCAATTACCTTCGTTTGCCCACCATTCCCACGCTTCTAGGCTTTGATCCTATGGTGCAACTGATCCACGAACGCGACGTGGTGAACGCCCTCATGGCGACCCTGCGACCCGGCGCGCGTGGGGTGTTCAATGTGACCGGTCCCGAAGCCGTGCCTCTGTCTGCAATCCTCTCAGCGCTGGGAAAACCCGTTCGACCCCTGCCCCACGTGCTCTTCGAGCCGTTGGTCCGCACCATGTATCGTTCCCGGGTGTGGGGATTTCCCCCGCGAGAATTGGATCACATCAAGTACAGTTGTACGGTCAACGGGACGCGAATCCACCAGGAGCTCGGCTACTCGTCCCAGCACAACTTGAATGACATTGTGACGATGTTCCAGTAGCCGAGTGAGGCTTCTAGCGAGGCGAAGTCGCCTCCGGATTAGTGAGCGCGATCACATTGTAGGGCACCACTTCCTCGAGAATACCTTTGAGATGTACGGCGTCCAGTGTCTGCACGTTCAGTGTGTCGGGCAACTCCGCCAACGTGTTCTTGCTGATCAGCACTTGGGTCGGCTTGGCAATGGCGCACAATCGGGCCGCCATGTTCACGGGGGGACCCACCACGGTGTAATTCATGGTTTTTGTCGAGCCCATGTACCCCGCGACCAAATGGCCCGTATCAATGCCAATCCCCATGTTCATCTCTTCCAAGCCTTCCGACAGACGCGTCTCGTTGAATTCGGCCAACGCTTGTTGCATCGCAAGCCCGGCGCTCACGGCTTTGAGAGGCGCCTTCGGCTCATCCAGGGGGCTCCCCCACACCGCCATAATGCCGTCACCCATGAACTTGTCCAACGTGCCGTCGTGGTCAAAAACGATGTCCACCATGATCTCGAAATACTCGTTGAGCATGTGCACAATCTCTTCCGGCTCTTTGCGCTGACTCATGGCCGTGAACCCGCGAAGGTCACTGAAGAGCACGGTGGATAGACGATTCTCCCCGCCTTTCCTGATCTCCACCCGTCCTTCCACCAACAGATCGACCAAAACCGGGGACAAAAGCCGAGAGAACTTCTCACGAATACGCACGTCCTCTTTTCCCTGATTGACCAAATTGGAGTTCTCAATGGCGATGGCCGCCTGATACGCCAACCCTTGCACCAGGTTCAAGTCCGACTCGGTGAAGGCGCCTGTTGTGAACAAGCTGTCCAAGTGAAGCACACCCAACACCTTGCCGTGGGCGACCAGGGGCACACACATGGTCGATCGAATGCCCTGCATGATGATGCTCTGTGCGCCCGAAAACCGACTGTCGATCCGGGCGTCGGAACTCAAGATAGCCGTTTTGTCCCGGACCACTTGGTCGATGATCGTGTGACTGATGCTGATGTCGTCCGAGGAGCGCTCTTCGGGATTGCGCATCTTCACAAAGTGGTTTTCAAATTCTTGGGTCTTGAGGTTCAACAGCATGATTGCGCCGCGATCACACTGAAGGGTGTCGAAGAGGCTGTCCATGATCTTGTGGAGCAGCGTATCGAGATCCATCTCAAAAGCGATCTGTCGCTGAAGTTGATAGGCCGTCCGAAGCTTTTCGTACTTGCCGCGCAAGATCCCCACATCATCGATACGGTTTTCCGGCTCGAACTCATCCTCATGGGCCAACTTGGCCGCGATGGAGCTCTCGATGGGATCTTTGTCGATCTTGACACCGGTCATGGTAGACGAACTCATCTTGCCGGCGCTCTCGGTAAAGACCATCCGTGTACTGCCCAAAAGGACCTTGTCCCCGTGGGCCAACAGAACGGGCCCAGTGATCGCATCGGTGTTGACGAAGGTCCCGTTGCGGCTTCCACAGTCGCGTATGACGAACCCTTCCTCGGTGTGTTCAACGACGGCGTGCTCTTTGGAAACCAGCCGATCCAAGAGTTGAATCACCTGACTGGGATGGCGGCCGATGGAGGTGAGGTCACCCGCCAGGGGATACTCACCCGCGGGTGTCTTTCCACCAACAATAATGAGTTTGGCCACACCACCTCCGAAGGCATGAATGATCTATTGTACCGCACCCCATCCGCAGGTGCCAGCCCACAGCGCGGGCCGCTTTCGTCACTCTTCGCTCAGCAAATCGGGAACGTCAGCAGCCCGGTGAAACCCCTCGTATGCCGGCATGCTTTCGTGATCCGGGATGCCCAGCATTTGACGGTAGAGCGAGGCCCCCCCATCGACAGCGATGGTCTGACCCGACAAATACGCCGCCCCGGGTGAGAGCAAGAACATGACAATGCTGCTGACCTCGCTCTCGGTGCCCAAGCGCTTTGCAGGGATTTCGGTCTTCATCCCCTGGAGCATCTCGATGACGGGCAATGGGTAGCTCTTCAGCCCGCTGGACTCGATGATACCCGGCGCCACACTGTTGATCCGAACGCCGTTCTTGCACCATGACAAGCTGAGGCTCATGGTCAGATTGGCCACACCAGCGCGCGCTGCCGAGGTGTGAGCCATGTGCGGCATACCCCGCCAAAAATCCGCCACAATGTTCACAATGTTGCCGCCATTCTCACGCATCCACTTCTTGAAGGCGGCCTGACACATCATGAAGGTGCCGGTTAAGTTGGTTTCAATCACCGCATTCCACCCCTTCAGCGAGATGGCTTCGGGAACGGCCAAAAACTGCCCGCCGGCGTTGTTGACCACATGATCGACACGACCATGACGTTCCAAGACCTGATCATAAAGCGCCGCAACCTCGTCTTCTTGGCGGATGTTGCAGGCGATGGCCTCCGCTCGTCCTCCGTCCTCCACGATTTCGGCTTGGACGGCCTTCAGTTTGTCCAACGTCCGACCGCTCACAATGACCGTGGCCCCCAGCGAGGCCAACTCATGGGCGATACAGCGTCCAATGCCACTGCCGCCACCCGTCACAATGGCCACGTGGTCTTGGAACAGATCGGATCGGAATACCGAATCGTACGACATGGTCTACTCCGAAATGTATAGATCGTTGATGAGGGTTTGAGAGGGATCCACCGCATAGCGCTCAAAATTCGTGACGCCATGGGAGCGCAGGAGTGGCTCATCGATGAAACAGTTTCCCGTCACCTCCCGGCTATCGCTTGTAAGAATGGCATGCACAGCGTCCGCCATGATCTGAGGTGTTCGACCATTTCGTGCCATCTGAAGCCCGCCCACGAGCCGGAGTGCCGCCGTATCAATGATCGTCTGCGGCCACAGCGAATTCACCGCGATGCCTTTGGACTTGAACTCCGCCGCCATGCCCAGGGTGCACAGCGTCATCCCGTACTTGCTGATGGTGTACGCCACGTGATTTTGCAGCCACCGGGGCTCCAAATCGATGGGAGGCGACATGTTGATGATGTGAGGATTCTCCGCGTTGGCCAGATGGCTAAAACATGCTTGGCTACACGCATAGGCTGCCCGCACATTGACCGAAAACATGAGATCCACACGTTTCATGGGCGTGTGAACCGTTCCGGTCAGGCTAATGGCCCCCGCATTGTTGACCAGCGCATCAATGCCGCCAAAGTGCTCGGCCCCTTGATCCACCGCCGCCTGAACGCGATCGGCGTCGCGTACATCCACCACCAGAGCCAGTGCGTTTCCGCCGGTCTCCTCGATCTCTTGCGCCACCGAGTGGATTGTTCCGGGCAGCTTGGGGTGCGGCTCGTTGGTCTTGGCGGCGATGATAATGTTGGCACCGTCTTCTGCGCAGCGGAGGGCAATGGCGCGGCCGATGCCTCGGCTGGCGCCGGTGATGAAGATTGTCTTGTTCGAGAGTGTCATGCCGCGCATCATGGCGCGGGCGGGACGGGGAATCAAGCCGTCTCTACCCATTTGGGGTCGAACCTGCTCCAACCCTATGTTATGGTCGGCCCAACCCGGAACGATCCCTAGTCCCAAGGAGACCCCATGCCCGCAACCGTTCACTGTGCAAAGCTCGGAAAAGAACTCGAAGGCTTAGAAAAACCCCCCTGGCCCGGCGAGGTTGGCGTGCGGATTCAAGAGAACGTCTCCAAAGAAGCTTGGGGATTGTGGCTTGAGCACGCCAAGATGGTCATCAACGAGTATCGCCTCAACCTGGGGACCCCAGAGGCGCAGAAAATCATCGTCGAACAAATGGAAGCCTTCCTCTTTGGAGACGGTGGCGAAGCCCCACCGGATTACGTACCCGTCGCGGATGGTGACGAAAAGAGCTAAAAAACCATCCGCCGCAGCGAGACTTGGTGCGCCAACCCTGGTAAGAAAGAGACAAGAGACGATGTGGCAAGCCGGATGACTTCCGGGTCTCCATGGGGGTACACCATGCAACAGAACTTCACCCTGGGCATCGAAGAAGAATTTCAGATCATCGATCCCAATACACGTGAGTTGACCAGCGCCATCAGTCAAATGGTGGAGTCGACCAAGCACCTCAACACCATTGATCTCAAACCCGAGCTTCATCAGTCGGTGGTGGAGGTCGCCTCGGGGATCTGCCCGGACATTCAGGAAGCACGACGACAAGTCATCGAGAATCGCCGTGAGGCCGATCGCATCGCCCGCGCCGTAGGAATGCGTATCGCCGCAGCGAGCACCCACCCCTTTTCCCGCTGGGAAGATCAGGAGATCACCCAAAAGGAGCGCTACATGAAGATGGTGGGCGAGTTCCAGGACGTCGTTCGTCAAAATCTGATCTTCGGGCTCCATGTCCACGTCGGCATCGAGGATAAAGAAGAGGCCATCGCGGTCTATAACTCCGCACGCTATTTTCTCCCTCACTTGCTCGCCTTGACCACATCGTCCCCTTTTTTTGGCGGGCGAAACAGCGGCGTAAAGAGCGCTCGAAGCCTGATCTTCAAGCGATTGCCGCGCTCAGGCATGCCCGGAGCCTTTGAGAGCTATCAACAATTCGAGTCGTTTGTGGACCTGATGGTCAAGACGGGATGCATCGACGACGGGCGACGCATTTGGTGGGATTTACGCCCCCACCCGATCTATTCCACGCTGGAATTTCGCGTCTGTGATCTCCCGTCCAAAGTCGACGAAGTGGTCGCCATCGCCGCGCTCATCCAGGCCATCGTCGTGCGCCTGATTAAGATGCATCGCGACAATCAAATGTGGCGACCTTATCGAACGGAGCTGCTCGAGGAGAACAAATGGCGGGCCGTCCGATTTGGGACGGAAGGAAAACTCGTCGATTTGGGCCGTCAGAGGGAGATCCCCTTCAAGGAACTGGTCCATGAAATTCTTGAATTCATCGACGAGGTCGTCGATCACCTGGGCAGTCGGGAGGAGATCCGAACCATTGAGTCCATTTTGGAGAATGGGACATCGGCCGACCGCCAGCTCCGCGTCTACGAAGAGACAGGAAGTCTGGAGGCGGTCGTCGACAGCGTACTTGAGGAGACCATGTTGGGGGTCCGTTGAAGCTGGCTGTATCGGAAATCAAACGCGCCCAAGAATTGGCCCGTGCCATCGATGAATCACGGGGGCTGACCGCGGAAAGCCGCGCCTACAAGTCCCAGGCATTCCACGCGGGCACAAATGGACTGCCTGTCCTTCATTTGGACGACGTCAGTGGCATTCCTTTCTTGAAAGACATCCTCGGGGTGGATCTCTATCAACTTCGCTCCCGGATCCGCGCAAACACCGGCGATCTCTTCACAGCCACCTGTCCGGCCATGCCCGACTATGACGACTACAACCGTGATCAACTCCTCTTGGGCGATCCGCACTTTGTGCAATCGCACACGGTGAACCAGCCCATTGAGGTGGCCTTCGCGTGCAGCCAGGGGCAAGCCCTCGCCGCCACCGTGGAACACGCTCGCCAGGCGGGCGGGTTGGTCGTGCATCCTTACATGGGCATCGAAGCGGTCTGGGCGTTGGCCGCCGACATACAACAAGGGGCCGGCTGTCCCGTCTCCGTACTGGCGCCACCGCCGGCGATCACCTGGTTTGCCAACGACAAATGCGATGTCACAGAGGTCACGTGCGAGCTGGTTGGAAGCCACGCCATTGTGGATTCCATCATTGGCACGGATCCCACCGCGCTCGCCGATGGCCTCCGGCGTTTGGCACGACATCATGAACGCGTCGCTATCAAGATGGCCCGCTGCGCATCCGCCATGGGCAACCACATCTTGGAGGCCGGCGAGATCCACGCCATGGAACAAAGCGTCCTGGTCGACACGGTGCGCGCCGTCTTGGCCGACAAGGAATGGGGCGAGGGGGAGCCAGTCCTCGCCGTGGCCTGGGAACCCGCGACCGCCTCGCCCTCGACCCAGCTTTGGATCCCGCCCATCGGGGGCGGCGCACCCCGGCTCGACGGTGTCTACGAACAACTCTTGGAGGGCCCCGAACAGGTCTTTTTGGGATCCATTCCTTCGCGGTTGGGCGCCGACATTAACGGGGAACTGGGCCGTATTTCGTTGATGATCGGCACCGTCTACCAGGCCTTGGGCTATGTGGGGCGCTGTTCCTTCGACTTCATTGAGGTGGCCGAGGGCCTCAAGCTCACGGAATGCAACGGCCGGTGGGGCGGCACGTCCACCCCCATGCACCTCATGGACCGGCTCTTCCCCGAGGGCCGTCCCTTTTATCGCGCCCAAGACTACGTGGATTCGACCTGGATCGGTCGCTCTTTCGCGGATCTCCACGCCGCGCTCGCCGATCTGCTCTACGATGCGCGTACCGGTGAAGGAAACGTCATCCTCTACAACGTGGGTTGCCTGCCTCCGTTCGGAAAGTTCGACATCATTGTGGTGGGAAACGACTTCGACGAAGCCAGCCTGGTGATGGCCGAGACCATCCCCGAGCGATTGGCAGAATTCGCCTAATTCGTCACACAAACCTTCATTACTAACGACCAGTGAATTGACCCACCTAGAGTCACTCTGTAGGATCGCTACGATACTTGGGGGAACAATGAAACGAGAATGGCTGGGGATACTTTTTTTGGCGGTGGGGTGTGGCCACACGCTACCCATACCGGCGGCCGACGTACCCAAGTTGGCGGAATACCACAAAGTGGGCGTCGTCACAGTCAAGGACGGCGAACGCACCGTCCGGGTTGGCAAACGTGATGAGCCGAAATTGAATGTGCAATTGGATCGGGACTGTTCGTTTTGGACGACCGTTTTCAACAAAGATGCCTGTGATACGAGAGTCACCACCGCGTTGGACAACCTGCGTTTCGATGGAGAAACACTGACTTTCCGGAAGGAACTGCAGGGCATATTCACTTCTGAAACCCGGGAAGTGAAAGCCAAACCGTCTGAAGTCCTCTCGGCCTCGTTGTCGCTGGGCAACTACACCCCGACCAGCTGGCAGCCCACCTTGGGCTTCGGATTGGGCGTTCTCGGCCCCAGTCGGGCGATTTCCTTGAACATCCAGTATTTTCCAACGGACTGGCTGGCGCTGGAGGCTGGGATGTTTCCCGCTGCCCACGTAGGCACATTCTATACGGGCTTCCGGTTGCGCTCCTGGGTCGTCATGCCCATCCGCCCTTTTGTGGGGGCATTTGCGAACTTGGCGGTGGCCACCGGCAATCCGAATGTGGATGAATTTCCCGAGGAACAAGAGGGCAGCTCCTCCACTGTCGTCGGTGGACGAATCGGTGTGGATTGGGAATTCGGCCACCGCCGCTGGCTGCTCACGGCAGAATTTAATGTTGGGCTCACACTCAGTGACGACGACAGCAAATGGCTCGGTGCTGGAAAGAAGGGCCAGTGGAACCCCTGGGGCGGCGGCACCATCTCGTATCTCTGGTAGCCCTG
>CAUZBV010000049.1:0-12386 GCA_963578115.1 Myxococcales bacterium | reverse complement strand
CGGTTGCGCAACCTGCTGGTAGCGCGCAAGGAATGGACCGACGTCGACGAAGAAGCCATGCTGACCGAGTACGAAACCCAGATTCGAGCCGAGATTAAGCGCGCAGAAGCCGCGCCGGGCCCCACGTTGGACTCACTCTTCAACGATGTCTATGCCCACGTGCCTTGGCACCTAGAAGAACAGAAAAGGGCACTGGAGTTGGCGCTCACACAGGGGAAGACGCACTGATGGCCTCGCAAAAAACAGGTGCTCTCATCATCGGGGCGGGACCCGGTGGTTATGTGTGCGCCATCCGTTTGGGCCAACTGGGTATTCCCACCGTCATCGTAGACAAGAGCGAGCTCGGTGGCACGTGCTTGAACGTGGGCTGCATCCCGTCCAAGGCGCTCATCACCGCGAGCAAACGATATGCAGCCATGTCGTCGTTGTCCACCATGGGCATTGAAGTGGGTGATGTCACGGTCAACATGGAGACCATGCAAGCGTGGAAGGAGAGCATCACCAAAAAGTTGACCGGTGGTGTGGCCCAGTTGCTCAAGGGAAATAAAGTGAAAGTGCTTCGTGGCACCGCCACCATCCAGGGGCCAGGACGTGTCTTGGTGGACACCCATGAAGGTACACAGGAGAGCGTAGAGTGTGACGCAATCGTGATCGCGACGGGATCCAAACCCTTTGAGATCCCCGGCTTTGCCTTCGACCATGAGAACATCCTCGACTCCACGTCCGCGCTGACCTTGACCCAGGTTCCCGAGCATCTGGTGGTCATTGGCGGTGGCTATATTGGATTGGAATTGGGCGGAACGTACGGACGGCTGGGCGGCAAGATCACGGTGGTCGAAATGATGGATCAGTTGCTCCCTGGGTTCGACAAGGCATTGGTCCGGCCGGTCCAGAAAAACCTCAAGAAACACGGGGCGGATATTTTGCTAAAGACCCGCGCCAAGGGCTGGAAAAAAACGGACAATGGCCTCGTCTGCGAGGTGGAAGATCCCGACGGCAACCCACAGTCCATTCCGTGTGACAAGATCTTGGTCACCGTGGGTCGGACACCCTATACCGAGGGGCTGGGCCTGGGGACCGCAGGTGTGCACGTGGACGAGCGGGGATTCATCCCAACCGACGAACGACGTCAAACCAACGTCCCGGGCATCTACGCCGTCGGCGACGTGACCCACGGTCTCATGCTGGCACACAAAGCGTCCAAAGAAGGCGAGGTGGTGGCCGAAGTGATCGCAGGAAAGAACGTCGTGTACGACGTGCGTTGTGTTCCTGCCGTCGTGTTTACGGAGCCCGAAGTGTCCTCGGTAGGGCTCAGCGAAGCCGAAGCCAAAGAGAGAGGACATTCGGTGTCGGTAGGCAAGTACCCATTCGCGGGTCTCGGCAGAGCCATGACGACTGGAGAAACCGAGGGGTTTGTTCGGGTCGTGATCGATCAAGAGACCAAGGAGCTCTTGGGCGTACAAATGGTAGGCCCGGAAGCCAGTGACTTAATCGCCGAGGCCGCACTGGCCATTGAGATGGGGGCCTATGCCGACGACGTGGGGCTAACCATCCATGCACACCCCACCCTCGCAGAGGCGTTCCTGGAAGCCACCAAGAGCGCCATGGGCGAGGCGATTCACCTGATCAACCGGTAGGAGAACCGTGTGACTGATCACTCGCCAGATGGCAGCGCTCTCCACCCCATTGAAATCCTTGACTTGGGATGCCTCGACTACCTGGAAACCCATGACCTGCAACGAGACCTGGTCGCAGAACGCAGCGCGGATCGCATTCAGGACACCCTGATCCTCGTCGAACACCCCCACGTGTTCACACGAGGCCGCCAAAGCAAAGACGACGCAAACATCCTAAGCCCCGGTGATGTGCCCGTCGTGGATGTCGAACGTGGCGGTGATCTCACTTACCACGGGCCAGGGCAGCTGGTCGCCTACCCCATCTTCAAATTGCGCCCCGACGAACGCGACGCACCCCAATTCATTCGCCGATTGGAACGCTGGTTGATCGCGTCCATCCATGACCTCGGTATTGCCAACGCACGAACCAAATGGGGATTCACCGGTGTGTGGTGGGGCGATAAGAAGCTGGCCTCCATCGGTATCGCTGTCACGGCCAAATGGGTCACTTGGCATGGGATCGCGCTGAACGTGACCACCGATCTCGCCTACTTCCAGCGAATTAATCCGTGTGGGCTTCGGGCCAATGTCATGACGAGCGTGGCTGAAATATTGGGCAACAAGCCCCGTATGAATGACACAAAGGCCGCTGTGGTGCGAGCCCTCCCGGACCACTTGTCCCGCGGCCTACCGACACCGCATCAGTTCGAATCCAACGCGAACCAGCTGTTGTACAACTCCTGATAGACACCCTTCTCTTTGAGCGACAAGAGCGCCTGATTAATGCGTTCGCGATAGGGGCTCCCGTTGCGTAGAGCGATGCCGTAGCTCTGCTTCTCAAACACCTCACCGACCACCCGCACTTTGCCCCGACCGTGGCGTTTGGCGTAATGGACCAAGTTGGGCCAGTCATACACCACGGCGTCCAATTCGCCGCGCTCCAGCGCGTGGTAAGCCCCCTTGATGTCTTGGTACTCCGCCACCCGCACACCCTGTTTTTCCAGGAAACGCACGGTCGTGGTCCCAGAGGCCGTTCCGACCAAACGTCCCACCAGGTCAGCCGGGCTGTTGATCGTGCCTTCGATCTGCTTAACGGTCAGGGCACTGGTCACTGTGGCGGTAAAGAAGGAGATGAGAATGATGCCGCTAAACATCCAGACCAATGCAACAACGCGGCCGGCCACTCCTCGAGGAGTCCGATCCCCGTACCCCACGGTCGTCGCAGTCACCGCGGCCCACCAAATGGCCTCCCAGATCCCTCGAAAGTAGGGCGCTGGAAACATCTCTGGATTGCGTCGGCGTTCGAAGAACCAGAGAAAATGAGCCGCCACGATGATCAAGAGCAGGAGAAATCCGAACACCTTCAACAAGGCCGGCGACAAGACCGACGAGATCAGATCCGTGAATGAACCCTCATGAGTACCGGCAACCATGATGCGCAATCCCGACTCAAAAAATGGATGCGAGAAATCCGCCAACTTTTCTCGGGCTGCGGTGATGGTGATACCGGCAATCGCGACCTCCGCTTTGCCTGTGTGTACCTGCTCCATCAACTCGTTCACCGTCTGGGCGGCATACAAGTCCGTCTTGACGCCCAACTCCTCCGCAATCTTCTCCCACAACTCGATGCTGAAGCCTGAAAATGGGCCGCCTTTCACCGCCGGTGTGAACACAAAAGGCTCGAAGGGTTTGGTCGCAACCCGAAGGGTTTGGGGCAAGTCAGATGCGTTGGATGCGGCCTCTTGGGCGTGCGCGGGTGCCGGCGACGCTAGCACAACCACAGCCACCAACACGCTCCCAACAATGTGGTGAAGAGTTCGTTTCATTGGCCGAGTATAGACCGAAGAGAGACCCAGGGGAAACTCCTCAGCCAGTGGCCCGCGAAGCCTGCACCAAGCCCACGATCAGCAAACCGACGAGAAACAAGAATCCGACTATAATGTTGGTAATCATCGCCCCACGACCTCCAAAATTCGCCCGACAGTCCGGACCACTTTGTCCGCAGCCTCCAGCCCCGTTGCATGGGTGCTGTTGGCCACCACGCCATCGCGAGGAAAGAATGTATGCACAGTCGCCAAATTCAACGACCGCCAAAAATGCGCCAGTGGATCCGCCTTATCTCCCTGACCCTCACGTGTCATCGTAAAGCTCCGGCCCATGGACTGTTCCACCATGGAAATGACTTCGGCTTGTTTCTTCAGACCCGACATGAACGTGTCATGCGGATCCAGCCCCAAGGTCCTGAATGCATGCCGTTGACCATAGGCAGACCAGAACACAAGGACCAGTATCTTGATCTGAAACAACTGCAACCCCACGATCTCGCGAAAACTGATGTCGTGGAGCACGTGAGGCAAATAATGCATCCCGAGGCCGACATGCCGCGCTTCGTCGCGCTCAAAGTACGGCATCAAATGAGTGAGCACCGGATCCACGTTCGCATCCGCCACCATCTTGAACAGATGCAACGCGACGTTCTCCACCAGAAGTTGCATGCCCACCATCTTCTTGGGCAGGCTCTTCGTTTTGGCCAACTCGATCAGCGCAAGGCGCGAATAGGGATCCAAGGGGGGGATCTCTTCTTGGAGGGCAAGCAGGTAATCGCGCATCACGTAAAAGTGGCGTGCCTCGTCATACGCTTGGGACGACGCGGCCATCTTCGCTTCCACATCGTCAATGCTCAAGGCAAGATCCATGGCCACATTCCACGCGGCCAATTCCCCCCACAAGATCGCCGAAAAGATCTGACCGAGCGCCCGTCTTTTCTCCGGCTCGATTTGGATGCCGCCATGCTCCTCGAGCAATTGTTGCAGCACAGCCCGCCCGTCCCAAGACTTGGTGTGAGATGCATGATAAATGTTCTCAAGGCGGCGGAACTTGGCCTGAGTCTCCGCAACAATGACGGGATCGAGCAACTCGTAGGGTGGAAACGACGCCATCGGCTCGCAACTCCTTGGTCTCATTGTGCATCGCGATCCAAGGGTCTGCAAGTTGACCGGCTGTGGCATGCGTCGTCGCACGAAATGACACACATTCGGAAAAAGGTGCGTGTGGGCCGTTAACGCCGATGGTCAGCCTCGCATTGCCCCGTCGTTCCTTCCGATTATTTTCACGAACAGCAAGAGAAAAGTAGCCCACCACAGATGCCGCCAGTACCATCGGGCCTAATGAGTGAACACACACCAATTGAAGCCTTTTGCCGCGCCGTCGAATCGGTCGCTGATTGGCTGGACCAGATCAACCAACACATCGCTGACCAAAATTTCAACGAAGCACGGTCCATGATCTGGAAAGTGGTGCCCATGAAACAAGGGATTGCAGAAGCCAAGAAGAATCTCCCTCCCCTTACCGACCTACCCCAGAGTGAATTGGCCCAATGGCTGCCAACACTGCGCACAGCAACACAACGTTTGGGCGCAGCGGACAGCCTTCTGGAAGAGTGCATCCATCAAGTCCCCTTGCTGACGAAATCAGAGACAGACAGCAAACAGATCGAAGAGCTCGCGGACTACATGCTCTCCGAGAACTGGAATACTGCTGCGGACGTGATCGTCCTGGTCGGCCGCTCCTGCGCCTCGCTCGCGGAGCAACTGCTCAAAAAGGGCCAACAGCGCGTTTATTGCGTCGTTCCTGACGACGTCGACACGGACGACTCTCAGGCCGACTACACCATGGTGCACACCGGGGAAGAACTCCTGGCAGCCCTTCAACCCCTTCGCGGGAATCCTCCCGAAAAGGCCATCACACAAATGGTGGATGCGGGCTGTGGATCCACTGACTTTGTCCAAGAGATGTCCGATTTGGTGTACATGGAAATGTTGGATTTCCGCGCCCAATTGAACACCGTGGATCGATTCGGAAAGAAGTGGGTTGCGAACGTCTTGGGCAATTTTGCCGACATCCCAGGGGCCGCCAATATCCATCATGTAGGGAATCACTTTGAGGGCAAACCATTCGTGGTCATATCCACCGGCCCCTCACTCAGCAAGAATATCGACCAGTTGGCACAGCTCAAGGGCAAGGCCATCTTGGTCGCGCTGAATCATTCCTTGAGCGCAATGCAGAAGGCCGGGATCATGCCCGATCTGGCCATCGCATTGGAAGCACAAGATTTGACCTATCATTTCCAGGATTTCCCTGTAGAAGGTTTGGCTGCACTCGCGGTGTCTGCGACCGTAAAGAACAACTTGTTTCAGTTGCCTGTGAAGCGATTCCTGTCGTTTTCAGGCGACAACCTCGTGGACAATTGGGCTTTCCACTGCATGAACGAAACCGCCCAATTGAGTAGCGGTGGCTCCGTGGCCAACAACGCGCTCAGCCTCGCGCTCTTGTGGAAATGCGATCCCATCCTCTTCGTGGGCCAAGATCTGGCCCTCACCAATGGCGAGTTTTATGCCAAGACCTGCGTGGACGGCGGCATGGCCGTAGAAATGAGCGAAGGCGGCAAGATGTTTCGAACGACCAACTTCTCGGATGGGTTCAAGGCGCTCGACTCCATTAAGGGCAACGAGTCTACCCCGATGACTCAAACCGTGGAGGTCCCGGGGTACGATGGGGGGACGGTCTTCACAACCGGTCCGCTGAACATCTATCGCCGCTGGTTCGAGACCGTGGCCAAAGCAAACAATAAAACGACACGCATTTGGAATTGCACCGAAGGCGGCGCATACATTGACGGCATGGAGCACATCCCTCTGTCCGAAGCCATTCAACGCCTACAGGGCCAGAGTGTCGACATCGAAGGCACGTTGGACCGGGTTTGGGATGAGATCGACTGGGAAAACCGCCGACAACTCATGCTCGACGGAGGTACCGCGTTGCTCAACTCGGTGACTCGCTGTGTTCAATTGGCCAAACGATGCACAACCCTGGCGGGCAAAGCACAGTTTAATCCGGGGGCGCTTCAGAAACTCCACCAGAGTGAACGCGAATTGATCGAACAGCTGCAGCCCATCGTGTTCATCTCACAAGTACAGAGCAAACTGATCCGGGAGACGCTCCAAAACATCTCTGAATGCACCAGCATGCGGGAAATGCTGAACGCATCCAAGTCCCTCTACCGTATTGTGCTGGAAGCCGACGACTACCTGGCCAAACCACTCAAGGAGAAGCTTCGTAAGCTATCCTCGTCGTCCAACTAGTGCGAGACATCAGCGACCGAGTCCGCCCCGTTTGTCGCTATTTTTCGAAGACCCAGTAGCGCACGTCATCCCAGACACCGGGTTCATTGAAGTCACCGGTACGGATCAACGTTAGGTGGGGAAATACACGCTGATACGTGGCACCAAAGTCTGTTTTCCAGAGCGCCGCCGTGTGGCCTCGATACAAAACTTCCGTCTGTTGTGGAGCGAAGTATTCAAGACAGGCGATATATCGACGAGACACCCGATGTATCTCGTGCATCGCCGCCTGCAAGTCTTCGGGCGCGATGTGAATCAACACACCGGCGGTAAACACCAAATCAAAGGATTGGTCGTCAAATGGTATGTCGTCCGCGACGGCGTCCACAACCGACGCCTCGGGAACGATCGCGTGGGCCTGTTCCCGCGCGTATCCGTTTGGCTCTATGCCTGCCAACATCGAGACACCCAGCGTGCTCAGCGACTGCAGGTTGTGCCCCTTGTTGCAGCCCACCTCCAGAGCAGACTGTATCGCCAAATCGCTAAACACCTCTTTGAACGCGGGGAGCCGCGCCGCACCATCCACGGCGTTGCGCTCGGTATACGCTTCCCCAAATTCCGATTTCCAGAGATTGATTTGAGACGTCACGGAAGAGTGGTCCATCATCCCGGCCTCCTTATTGTCAAATTATAGTATCGAGTCATTGGCCTCTGTTCATAAGGACTCGTTGCTCACAGCACGTTGGGATTGCCAGCCTACACCATCGATTGATGCAAATTTTTTGACCCCTTGCACCATGCCTGATGAACTGGCAGGTAGGTCTTGTATATCGCGTGAGTAGGCGCGAAGGGGCGACTATGACAGCACAATTCAAAGGAAAGAGCGTTCTCATCACCGGGGGCACAGGATCGTTCGGCAAGCACATGACCAAGACGCTGCTCAACGAAACGGAGGTTCGCCGTGTCATCGTTTTGAGCCGCGATGAGCTCAAACAGTTTGAGATGCAGCGCGAATACGCCGGCGAAAAACGCCTCCGGTTTTTCATCGGCAACGTCCGAGAGCGAGACCGCCTCCTGCGCGCGTTCGATGGCGTTGATTTGGTCATCCATGCCGCCGCTCTTAAACAAGTGCCGGCCGCCGAATACAATCCCTTTGAGGCCATCAAGACCAACATCCTTGGCGCGCGCAATGTCATCGACGCGGCCATCGACCGGGGCGTAAAGAAGGTCGTCGCGTTGAGTACGGACAAAGCGTCCAGCCCGATCAACCTCTACGGCGCCACCAAGTTGGTCAGTGACAAACTCTTCGTCTCCGGCAACGCCTACGCCGGAAAGCGAAGTACGCGCTTTGCGGTGGTGCGTTACGGCAACGTGGTTGGCAGCCGCGGGAGTGTTGTGCCGCTCTTCCGTTCATTGGCAGCGACCGGCGTCATTCCCATCACGGATGACCGCATGACACGCTTCTGGATCACCTTGGAGCAAGGTGTCCGCTTCGTCATCAATGCGTTCGACGAAATGGAGGGCGGGGAAGTGTTCGTGCCCAAGATCCCGAGCAT
Source organism: Myxococcales bacterium (assembly GCA_963578115.1). GTDB lineage: Bacteria > Myxococcota_A > UBA9042 > CAUZBV01. The sequence continues at coordinate 4,094 of CAUZBV010000049.1, read as the reverse complement.
GAAGGTCGTGGACTTGGCCAAAGCCATAGCCCCCGGTGCGGAGATACGAATTATCGGGATTCGACCGGGTGAAAAACTCCACGAAGAGATGATCAGTGAAACCGATGCACGCAGAACCCTGGATGTGGGCAGCCATTACGTCATCCAGCCCGAGTTCGAGTGGTGGAACAGCGCAAAAATCGAAGGGGAGACGTTGCCCGAAGGCTTTCGATACAGCAGTGACAACAATGACGACTGGTTGGACATTCCACGACTGCAGGCCATGGTGAATGACTAAACGATTCCTGCCCTACGGCCGTCAATGGATCACCGAAGAGGACATCCAAGCGGTATGCGACGTCCTTCGAGGAGATTGGCTCACTACAGGACCGACCGTCCAAGCGTTTGAAGCCGCGCTGGCCGCACAGACCCGCGCCCCGCACATGGTCGTGGTCAATTCCGGGACCGCTGCATTGCACACCGCCTATGCGGCTGCAGGATTGAAACCGGGCGATGAAGTAGTCACGACGCCACTCACCTTTGCCGCTACAGCGAACGCCGCGCTCTATGTTGGCGCCACCCTACGCTTTGTCGATGTCGAAGCGGACACCGGACTCATCGATCCGGACGCCGTGAACGAAGCCGTCACGGCCAACACTCGCGTGGTGGTCGCCGTGGACTATACCGGCCAACCGGCCGATTATGATGCCCTTCGACGCACCACCGACCGCATTGGCGCCCAGCTGATCGCCGACGCCGCTCACTCCCTGGGAGCCACAGACCAAGGGCGTCCCGTAGGCACCTTAGCGGATGCCACCACGTTCAGCTTTCACCCGGTCAAACCCATTACCACGGGAGAAGGGGGCGCCATCGCGTGCCATGACGCACAGATGGCGGCTACCATGCGGGACTTTCGAACCCACGGTCTCGTCCGCGACCCGGTGCGGCACACGCACACCGACGGCGGTGCCTGGCACCAGGAAATGCAAACTCTGGGGTACAATTATCGATTGACGGACCTCCAGTGTGCGCTGGGGCTGAGCCAACTCACCCGGCTGGACGCGCTCATCGCCCGCCGTGGTGAAATCGCCTGCAAGTACCATGGGGGCTTGGCGGACATCGACGGGATCGAGTTGCCCGTTGTACGTAACAACGTCACCTCCGGCTGGCATTTGTACGTCATTCGCGTCTCCGACGACGGTGCGCAGCGCCAACGACTATTCGACAAACTCCGAGCGTTGGGCGTGGGTGTCCAAGTACACTACGAGCCGGTTCACCACCACCCGTATTATCGTTCTCTCGGCTTTGATCCCGACGCATGCCCCAACGCCATTGATTTCGCTTCGCGGGCGATTTCGTTGCCCATTTTTCCGGCCATGACCAACGATGATATCCTGTGGGTCGTGGAACAAGTGCGCACGGCTGTACACGAAACCCGATGACAGCGACATTGCGACCGGCAACCCATGAAGACGCCCAACTGCTCTGGGAATGGGCCAACGATCCGGTCACACGACAGAACTCACTGGATTCCGATGAAATCCCTTGGGAGTCCCATCTGGAGTGGCTCCAAGCCCTTTTGGCGAATCCCGCCCAGGCCCTCTTCGTCGTGGAATGGCTCGGAGAAGACATCGGATCGTGTCGATTCGACACCACCAGCGACGGAGCCATCGTGAGCATTGGACTCGCGTCCACACACCGTGGCCTCGGGTTGTCGCGTCCCGTCTTAACCTGTGCAATCGACCATTTCTGGTTGACGAAAGGGCGACACCCAATTATCGCCTATATTCGCCCCGAAAATACGCCATCACTCCGCCTCTTTACAGCGTGCGGATTCAAACCTGTGGACAGTGATCTCAGCCACGCCAGCCGCTTCATCTTAATGCCCGACTGATTCCAAACAGAGTCATTCAAGGCAGCGTCGTGGTCTGGTATGCATCCGAGTCGAGTGGCGGAATGAGCGCAAGCGTGCGATCTCACGAACGATCCGAATATCCACGGCGTTTCGCCCACAACAGGACCGAGTCTGGTGTTTCCTGGAGACACAGCTTGGCTACCATTTCGCTGTCTATTTTTCCGACGATGAACAACGATGGTATCCTGCGGCAAGGATCAAGGACGTCAAAAAACCACGGGAAGCGGATGTACGTGCACGACAATAGAGTTGACCGGAGCCATCGATGAACACATTGGTCCGAACAATCGCATCGGCAGACGCGGGAATGGGCCACCTCGTGCGGACACTCGCGCTCGTCAAGCCACTGTCCGAATTGGGTTCCGTGTGGGTCGCCACAGAGACGAAGGGGGATGAGCTCATCAACCGGATCCAGCTGGCTGGTTGCACACACATTGCACTGGAACCGAACACCATGCCAGACGATGAAATCGCGCGGATCCTCGCTGGAACAAAAGGAACTCCTATCCATTTGGTGATCAGCGACCATTATGATCTGGATGCCTCATGGCACGCCGCCATCCGTCCACACACGCAACGCATCTTGGCCATCGACGATCTGGGAGACCGCCCCCTGGACTGTGACTTCCTGTTGGACCCCAATCTCGGGGCGGATCCCTCCTCATACTCCGTCTGGGTGCCCCAGCACTGCGTACGCCTTTGTGGAGCGCACTATGCCCTGTTGCGCCCCGCCTTTGCCAAACTGCGTCGCAAGGCGAAGAAACGAACGAAACTCAAGCGCATTCTGATCTCTTTTGGTGGCGGTGACCCAAAAAACCTCACCCAATGGGCGTGCACCCGTATTCTGAAAGACTTTTCCCAACTCAAACTCGATGTCGTCATTGGACCCTCTCATCCCAGCCGCGAGCATCTCCACGAATTGGCGGCCAAAAGACACCAAGTACGGGTTTTTGAAGACCTCGATGCCAACGCATTTGGAGAACTCATGCTCGCTGCCGATCTCGCCATTGGCGGCGGTGGTCAAACGTCGTGGGAGCGATGTGCACTCGGCCTCCCATCGCTCTTGGTCAATGTGGCAGACAATCAGGAAAGCAACACGAGGGCCTTAACCCGCGCAGGTGCGGCCCTGATGCTCGGTACGCCGGACGATCAAGACCAACGCAACAACAATCTCCATCAAACCATCGCGACATTGCTTCACAACCCAGAGGCATTGCAGGTCTTGTCGATCCGCGCGCTGCCCCTGGTCGATGGAAGAGGACCGCTTCGGGTGGCAGCTCGGCTGGTGGCACCGACCGTTCGACTCGCCACACGAGATGACTCCGAGTCTCTGTGGCTGTGGGCCAATGATCCCAGCGCCACAGCAAAGGACTCCCAGCCAGCAGACACCCAAAAGATGAGCCACGAAGAGTGGCTCCAAGACGTGCTCACCACCACCGACAAACACCTCTTCATGGGCGAATGGGTTGGCCAAACCGTGGGCTCTTGTCAATTCGATATGCGCGGTGAAGAGGCGAAGGTCAGCCTCATGCTGGCGCCCGCTTACCGAGGCTTGGGGCTATCCACACCACTGCTCCGTGCTTCCATCAACGCGTTCTGGGAAAAACGTCCCAATGTACCCCTTGTTGCACATGTTCCCACCATGAGCATCGAAGCCCTTCGACTCTATACCGCGTGCGGCTTTGAACCGGTGCGAAGTGATGAGAACGAGATGCATCGCTTTGTGCTCACACCCGAATGAAACACTCATCCCGCCCTTTATGACGCAGGAGTTACCCGTGTACGTACGTCGACAGCACACAGAAATTTACGATTTTGGAGTGCTGCACGATTTACTAGACGAGTTAAACGCGGACAACGATCCGCCCACCTTCTGGACCGGAAAAGCCGCGCTAGCAAAAAGACCATGAGCACACCGTCCACCATCACCATCGCCGACCGTGCCATTGGGCCGGACCATCCGCCCTTCATCATTGCAGAAATGTCTGGAAACCACGACGGTTCGCTCGAAAAAGCACTCGCTATTGTGGCCGCAGCCGCAAAAACGGGGGCGGATGCCCTCAAGCTCCAAACCTACACAGCCGACACCATGACACTGGACGTCACCAGCGACCTATTCACCATCACGGACCCGAAGAGCCTTTGGCATGGACGAACACTCCACGACCTGTATGAAGAGGCCCACACGCCCTGGGACTGG
>CAUZBV010000048.1:0-12655 GCA_963578115.1 Myxococcales bacterium | reverse complement strand
GAAGAGTTGCTGCAAGCGATGGGCGAGTTGGGTGTGTTTGGGATCTCCATCCCGGAAGAATACGGCGGCATGTTTATGGACCACCGGACCATGATCATCGCCACGGAAGAGTTGTCGAGAGGCTCGTTGGGCGCCGGCGGTTCGGTCATCACTCGCCCTGAGATCTGCGCAAAATCCATCTTGGTGGGCGGCACCGAAGAACAGAAACAACATTGGCTGCCCAAGATCGCCGCCGGTGAACACATCGTGAGCGTGGCGGTCACCGAGCCAGACGCCGGATCCGATGTGGCGTCGCTGAGTGTGAGCGCACGAAAAACAGAGGGGGGCTACCTCATCAACGGCGAAAAGACCTGGTGCACATTCGCTGGACGGGCCGACCTGCTCTGCCTATTGGCTCGAACCGGGAGCCCAGAGGACGGCCATCGGGGGCTGACGCTCTTCTTGGTCGAAAAACCCAGTCGGGTTGCCGGCGATGGCGATGAGTACTCGTTTGAATACACGCAACCCACGGGAGGCACGATCTCCGGCCACGCCATACCCACCCTTGGATACCGGGGCATGCACTCGTTCGCGACCAGTTTTGACGACTACTTTGTCCCCAAGGAAAACAAAATTGGCAAGGAAGGTCGGGGGTTCTACCTCCAAATGACGGGATTTGCCGGCGGGCGGATTCAGACGGCAGCCCGTGCTGTTGGCGTCATGGAAGCGGCCTTTCGATCGGCCATCCGCTACGTCAATGAACGGCGTGTGTTCGGGAACAGCTTGGGTTCGCTGAGTTTGCCACAGCACAAAGTGGCCGAGATGGCCGCGCGGATCCAGGCAGGACGCCAATTGACGTACGCTGTGGGCGATATGATGGATCGGGGCCAGGGAACGCTGGAAGCATCTTTGGTCAAGTTGTTGACCTGCAAAGATGCGGAATTGGTGACCCGGGAAGCCATGCAACTCCATGGGGGTATGGGATACTCCGAAGAGTACGCAGTCTCACGGTATTGGCTGGATGCACGGGTCTTGTCCATCTTCGAGGGAGCCGAAGAGGTGCTTGCGCTGCTGGTGATTGCACGGCAGTATTTACAGCAGTTTTTAGATGCACCCGAATGAAACTAAACGATCGCCCACCATGGATAATTCGAACGTACGCCGGATTCGGTGATGCGGAGGCCAGCAATGCCCGCTATCGGGCCAATTTGGCCCGGGGTCAGCGTGGACTCTCCGTTGCGTTCGATCTGCCCACACAAAACGGTTACGACAGCGACCACCCCATGGCACAGGGAGAGGTGGGCGGCACGGGTGTAGCGGTCTGCCACATGGGCGACATGGAACGCCTCTTCGAAGACATCCCCTTGCATAGCATCAACACGTCCATGACCATCAACGCCACGGCGCCCTGGCTCTTTGCGCTTTACCTGGCACTGGCGGAGCGTCAAGGGGCCCCGCGAGACATGCTGCGGGGAACCACGCAGAACGATCTCATGAAGGAGTTCACCGCGAGGGGAACCCACATCTTTACGCCGGATACAAGCCTGCGCCTGTCCCGCGACCTCATGGAGTATGCCGCCAAACACGTCCCTCGTTGGAACCCGATCAATTGTTGCGGCTACCACTACATGGAATCGGGCGCGTCGGCTGCCCAAGAGGTAGGATTTGCTCTGGGCAACGCCGCATTGCTTTTGGACGCCATCGCGCCGGTCGTGAAGAAGGTGGAGTTCGAACCCATCGTCAATCGGATCTCCTTCTTCATCAACTCGGGCATTGAGCTGGTCACGGAGATCGCAAAGGTCCGCGCGTACGCCCAGCTCTGGCGGACACTCTGCGCCGAGGAGTTCGGCGTCGACGACGCTCGCTTTCGCGCCGGATGCCAGGTCCGCTCCCTGACCCTGACGGCCAACCAACCCGAGGTGAACATTGTCCGCATCGCTCTGCAATCCCTGCCGGCGGTGCTTAGCGCGTCGGCTCGAGTGGGCGCTCTCCAGCTGCCCGGATTTCGAGAAGCGTTGTCCTTGCCGGATCAGGCCGAGCAGACCCTGTCGCTGCGGACCCAGCAGGTCATCATGTATGAGACGGACATCGCTGACCATCCAGACATCTTCGATGGGTCCATCGTGATCGAGGAGAAGACAGCGAGCATTTGCAAGGAGGCGCGCGCCATCGTCGACAAAATGCGCGCACAGGGATACGAAAAGAGCATCCACTGGGTGAGCGAGCAGCTCACAGAAGCCTTGGTCCAGTGGCAAGCCGACTTCGAATCGGGTGACCGGATTGTTGTAGGGGGGAACGCATTCCAAGAGCCGATTGGCCTGATGGCTCCCACGGCCGACCCGGTGGCGGAGAGCAATCAGATCGCCGTAGAGCGTCACCTGACCCGTTTGGAGGCGTGGCGTACACAACGCAACGAGGCCAACGTAGAGGCACGGCTTCAGACGGTCAAAGATGCCTACTTGTCCGGAAGCAACGTCGTGTCGGCGTCCATGGGATTGGCGTTGGCCGGTGGAACCACGGGCGAATGGACCCAGGCCATCGAAGACGTGGGAGGAGGCCGATACACGGCGCCACTTGGGCTCACCAGCAGCGCGCAACAGGCCCCGCTTCACGTCCCCACCACGTCCATTCCGGTGCGGCTGGTCTTGGGGAAAGCCGGCCTGGACGGGCACGTCAACGCGGCGAAGCTCTTGGCCGTGGCCTGTAGCCGCGCGGGATTCGAGGTGATCTACACGGGCATCAAGCAATCGCCGGATGCGCTGGTCTCGGCAGCCATTGAAGAAAACGCGGATGTGTTGGGCATCTCGTCTCTCTCCGGTGCCCACATTCACATCGCCACTGCGGTGCTCTCCGGCCTTGAGGAACGCGGCGCCGATGACCTGCCCGTGGTGATGGGGGGTGTCATCCCCGAGGCCGACATTGAACGCTTGCTGGACTTGGGGATTCGCGCTGTCTTCTCCGCCGGGCAGTCTTCGATGGGTGAAATTATTCAAACCATCGTCGATCTCGTGCAAGATCCGGACGAGGGCACCGTTTGAAGAGACTCGTTTCAGTCCTTTTTCTGTGTGTGGCATTGGCCAGCCACATCGCACCGGTGTCCGCTCAGAACAACAACCTCGTAAATGTCCTCCAACAAGCCCTTGAATTCCGAAAGGCGGGCAAGCGCCGGGCGGCGCTGAAGGCCTTTCGTGTGGCGGTCAAACTGGCTCCTGAGAACGCAGAGATACGGTATAATTACGGCGTTGTGGCCCTGGAAGCCCGGGAGCGCTTTGAGGCCATGTCGGCCTTCCAGCGCGTGGTCACCCAGGATCCAAAACACGCCCTGGCTCAATTCAATCTCGGCAAACTACTCAATGAGCAAAAGCAGCCAGGGGACGCCCTCCCCCATTTGTTGCGCGCAGCCGCGTTGCTTCCCAAAGACCCGGCGGCACAAGTGGAGTTTGCCTGGACGCTCGCCTCGCTCGGACATACGGACCGCGCTGAAGCAGCCTTGAAGACCGTCCAGAACCCGACCGCTGCCCTCCACAACCTGCGCGCGTTTCTGGCCCTTCGCCAGGCGCGCTGGTCCGATGGGGTCACGCATGCCACGGCTTCTGTCCGATCCGCCCCCACACGGATCGAACACCGTGTTCTATTGGCCACAGCCATGCTCTACACGGATGGACGCCCTGCGGCCGTCCGCGCGCTCAAGAAGTTATTGGAAACCGATGCGGGACGTCGCGTCACCAACATCGTCTACACGCTGGGGCTGGCCGCATTCTTGGACGGCGAGCTTCGGGAAGCCAAGCATCGCTGGAGTGGACTGCAAGGACGAAACGCGGCTTTATTCAACCCGAACAGCCCTGAGTTTGATCCCATGGCGTTCGCCACAGAGAGCGACATGACCTATCTGCGCTGGGCCAAGGGATGGTTTGGCCCCGGCGCAGCGCCCGTCGCCCGAGTGCTCAACTTACGCGCGGTGGGTTCGCAGTGCCACCCCGGCCCCATCCTCACGACATTGCTAAACAAAGGGATCGCCATTCAACGCTGTTTGGGAATGCTTCAGATGCCTGTCCCGATCACCATCGACATGAACGCGGGAGCTTTTGAGAACACCCGAGCGACAGTGCGTAATCGGACGGAGCAATGTTTGGTGGAACAACTCAACGGTCTCGTAGTGCCCAACGTGACCGCCACGTGCTCTGTGACGGCCTCGGTCCGCTCCGCGCGTTAATCGACGACAGAAACCGACCGCGCCTGCAGCTCGTCCATAGACAAGGGTGACGTTCCCCGGCAGTGACCAGTGAGCACGTCGTCGTGCGCTGCGTTGAAGCACCGCAGCCCAACACTCATTTGCGTGCCATGCTCCGTTGGCCGCATGCTCTCTATGGTGATCTCACACGTGATCGTTTCGCCCGTAAACACGGGGCGATGCCACATGCATGTCATCTCCCGTGCCCAAATGTTCATGGTGCTGCCGAGCCGCGTCGGCAGGCTCGCGGTCAGCAAGCCATGTACCACCAATCGCCCCTGTGCGTCTGGCTCTTGATGATGCGATGCGTCATCTCCGGACAGTCGGGCGAATGTTTGAACGTCTTCCGTCGTGAACGAACACGCCGTCGATAAGACATCTCCTACCTTCATAGTCCCTCCAGCCCCAGGATAGACGACTCGCAAAGAACCGTCGAGCCACTCAACTCTTGACGGCATGTCGGGATGACGGTAGCACCCGTTAGCCAGCCAATGGACGGTGTGGCGGGAACATGCACATGAGCGGATTGAAAAACATTGTGCTTTTGGGGGCCCTATTCAGCCTGAGTGGCTCATGCAGCGGCGGGAGTAGCGGAAGCGTTCCTCAAGCCCCCCAGAAGAGTGACACTGGAGCCCCAGACACCGTGGCGACGGATACAGTGTCGGACGATGTCATCCAAGACACCGTGGACGTGCCCGACGACGTCACTACACCCGAGGTCTCCGATATCTTCACACCACCCGATGTTCCAGACACATTGGCTCCCGAGATCGCTGCACCCGACACAGCCACCGTCGATGCTCTGGAAGACACCACACCGCCGCCGGACCCCGCGTGTATCACCGATGACGACTGCGACGATGCGAACTTGTGCTCCACCGACAAATGCCTCGGCGGTGGAAAGTGCTTTCACCTCGGCATCGAGAATTGCTGCAACACGCCGGCGAATTGCAAAGGACAGATCAAACCCTGTGAAGCCTGGCAATGCAACGCCAACCAATGCGAGGTCGACAACGGCGATTGCGCCTCTATAACGGCCACTGTGTCTACGGTCTCTGGATTCAATTTGCAGGGATATCAAGACGGTCCGATAGAGACCGCCATGTTCGGTCGGCCTTCGGGCATGACCATCGACAGCCAAGGTGTCGTGTACGTCACGGATCTTATGGGCCACACCATTCGCTCCATCGCCAACGGTCAGGTTACCACCGTGGCGGGGGGATCAAACACGCAAACAGGCAAATGGTCTGTAAGTTCCCAGCCCTGGGGCTGGGGGGGCAATCTGGACGGCCCCGTGGCGACCGCGTTGTTTAACATGCCATCGGACGTGCTGGTGGATGATGCTACCGGAACAATTTATGTGTTGGACATGCTCAACCAACGCCTCAAACAGATTCAGGATGGAATGGTCACCACGATCGCGGGAGGCTCGGGCGCCGAATTCGCCGATGGTCCTGCGACCACCGCCACGTTCAGTTTCCCCACCTGCCTGGTGTTCGCCCCCGACGGCGGAATCTACATCGCCGACGCCACAAACCACCGGATCCGTCACCTCTCTGCAGACAAGAACACCGTCACCACTGTCGCGGGCTCGGGTGTCAAAGGTTTCTTGGACGGCCCCGCCGAGGAAGCTCGGTTCAATGAACCGTATTCCATTGTTGTGGACGGTACGGGCGCGCTCATAATTACAGACTACAATAATCAACGCATCCGAAAATTGGCCGACGGCGTAGTCAGCACCTTCGCGGGCTCGGGGATCGACTTCTGCCCCGCCGGGACCAAAGAGGACAAAGGCTGTACGACCGACGGCGCTTTGCTGACGGCCTCCTTTGCGTCTCCGACAGGGATGTTTCTGCACTCCAATGGCACGATCTACGTGGTGGAACAAGTGGGACACACCGTTCGCAGCATTGCCAACGGGTTGGTCGAAACCCTCGCTGGAACCGGTGAGGCAGGCAATCTCGACGGACCGGGCGCAACGGCCCAGTTCAACTTCCCCATCGACATTGTGGAACGATTGGACGGGTCGCTTTGGATCACCGATGAGCAGAATCAGAGCATTCGACAAATACTGTTCGAATAAGCGCCCCGCCTAGCCGCGTTAGGTGAGCACCTCAAAGACAATCCCGGCGTTCTCCAAGCGTTCCCGGAGCACATCGCCCAAGGCCGATGCTGGGGTGGCCACACCGCGCTTCAACGGGAGCTGGTCGCGCTGGCAAGCCAAGGTCAGAGCGCTCTCAGCGACCATCTTGGCGGTCTCTGTATAACCCGGGTCGCCCCCTCGAACTTGCGTAACCACACGCTCGCCGTCCCACTCGGCCACAAACTCCACGCGGAAGAACCCTTTTTCACGATCCTCGACGCTGGGGCCCGATCCCGATGGACGCTGATTCAAGAGAAGTTGACGTGTGGGTTCGAATTGGGCGAGCACAAAGAGGCCAGCCACCCCGGCCGCCAACCCACCGGCCGTCCACAGGGACTGGGTCTCGTAGTACTGTTCGTAATGGAAGTCTGGGCCATAATCTCCCCGAAGCGCAGCGCTTCGGCGGACAATGCTGGGGTCGATCACCGGCATGGGGATCACCCAACTGCCGCGCTCCTCATGTCGATGAAAACGTGATTTTTGCCGCCCCCGAACGGGACGAGCCCCGGTCGGCCGCTGGCCACTCCTCAATTCACCGTCGGCCAAAATCGCGATCAGAGACGCCCAGGTGCCCCCCGAGGGCGTGCCCTTGGCCTTCACGTAACTACGGATGGTCACCGACGCATCCGCCGGGAACTGTTGGCGTGTGAAGAGAACCCCCAAATCCGCTGGGATGCTGTCAAACCCGCAACAGCTCACCAGCAAGATCCCAGCGTCCCGCGCCGCTTCATCGAACTGCTCCCGGATCCCGTGTACAAAGGCCGGCTCTCCCGTGATGTCCAGGTAATCCGTACCGGTTGCTACGCACGCCTCAACCAGGGGTTCTCCGTATTGCACATAGGGCCCAACGGTGCTGAGCAGCACCCGGGTTTTCTGGGTCATGGCCTCCAGCGAATCCCAATCGCCGCTGTCTGCGACCACAGTGTCCACGGAGAGGGGCTCTCCTTGGCCATCTCGCAGTTCACTTGCGATGGCACTCAACTTTTCGGCGCTTCGACCCGCGATGGCCCAAGAAAGGGACGCGGCATCCGCATGACCACACAAATAGTCCACCACCAAGCGCCCCGTGAAGCCGGTTGCACCAAAAACGATGATGTCATAGGGGCGTTTTGTTGCCCGGGCCATGCTGCACTCCTTGAATGCCGACGCTATCCAACTCGGGCCCCATCGTCAAACGAAGCGCCCCATGACGTTATGAATCGGTGCGAATGGTGGGACGACCGGCCCGGCGCTGCTCGGCAGCCGGCCAAGGACAATGTCGGCAATTCGAGCCACAGCAGCCCTCCTTCAGGGCCAACTGATCGGATGTCTGTACAAAGAGTCCTGTCTCTGGATCCATATATCCAGGCTCGCCAGCCCGGCACGCTGCGACATGTAACGCCCTGATTTCCGGTGAGAGTAGGTCACTCATGGTTCTTCCACCATTACTCGCTTCCAGTTGGATCGTCTAGCTTCACCAACAATACCTTTCGGAACCTATTGTGATCCAGCGACGTACTATGCTAATGAGTCCTTCCGGAATGCACCGGAACCCAGTGATGGAGAAACGATCAGCATGAGCCTCACACCTGAAGTACGACAACAATTGGATGACTTGGTCAATAGCAACGACGTAGTTCTCTTTATGAAGGGCAACCGGAACTTCCCTCAGTGTGGTTTTTCCGCCACGCTCGTGGACATCCTCAACGAGCTGGTCGACGACTACGAAACGGTGAACGTGCTCTCGGATCCTGCGATTCGCCAAGGCATCAAAGACTACACCGATTGGCCAACGATCCCCCAACTCTACATCAAGGGCGAGTTCGTGGGTGGCTGTGACATCGTGCGCGAACTGCACGGGAGCGGCGAGCTGCATACGCAGTTGGGTGTCGAGGAGGAAGAGGTCGCTCAGCCGACCATCACCATCACAGACGCAGCCGCAGAGGTCGTTGGTCAGGCCCTCGCCGCCGAAGAGGGCGCAGCCGGACTGCAGCTCTCGATCAACTCGCGCTTCCAGTACGATCTCTCCCTCAGCACGTCACCAGAGGCCGCCTTCACCGTGAAATCCAACGGCGTCACGCTGCTCCTGGATCGCGGCACCGCCAAACGAGCCAATGGAATCACGCTGGACTACATTCGCAGCGCTTCGAGCGAGGGCTTTTCCATCACGAACCCCAATGAGCCCCCCAAAGTTCAGCAGATGAATGTCACGGACCTGAAAACACACATGGATGAAGGGGCCGCGTTGTCTCTCTTTGATGTGCGCTCGGAAGAAGAACGCGCCATCGCCAGCATTGAGGGTGCCCTTATGCTCGACGAGGCCGCCGAAGAGAAGGTCATCGCCATGGACAAAGACGCCATGCTCGTCTTTCACTGCCACAAGGGTGGGCGGAGCCAACAGGCCGCGGAGTACTTTCTTTCCAAGGGCTTCACGAACGTACACAATGTGGAAGGCGGCATCGATGCGTGGGCCGCTACAGTGGACAAGAGCTTGGAACGATACTAGGCAACCGGTACACTAGAGCCAAGGAGTACAGCTATGGTCATCGGACTGCGAAAACGAATTAGTCGCTTGCTGGATCGTCTGGATGGGGAACGGAACCGAGTCTCGTCCAAGCCCTTTACCATCCAAACCAATGACGCGGCGCCACCGACGGCGCCACCGACGGCCCCAGCGACGGCCCCAGCGACGGCCCCAGCGACGGCCCCAGTTCCCATTCCGGCCACCGAGTCGAAGTCCACAGGCCCCTCGGCCATAAGCGCCGAAGCCGTGCGCGAGCGTGAGATGGTGCAAGCCCCTCGCCTGGCGGACGCGCCTGAGAAAGCCCCGGAAGAAGACGATGGGAGCATTCGAATCAAAGCCGAGGTCTCCAAGGCGGGCGACGAGTGCCGTTTTCTCACCAATCGCACCATCCTAGATGGCTTCTCTTGGTGGTACGAAGAGGCCCAAGACGCCGTGGACTCGCCGCTCCCTGCCGCGCTCTTTGAAATGGAAGGCGTGGAGTCTGTGTTGGTGGACGATTCGACCGTTGTGGTCACACGGGCCGGCGATCGATTCGCAGACTGGCGCCCAATGGCCACCCAGATTGGTGATTTGATTCGGGAGCAGCTCGATTCTGACGCAGCGCCCGTTGGCCAATCGGTGCTGGATTCCCTACCCGATTCCGTTGAAGTTGAGACCACCGTACAACAGGTCATCGAAACGGAGATCAACCCAGGCGTCGCGGCCCACTCGGGATTCATCACCTTAACCCACGTTCGAGGCAACAGCGTCACCATCAGTATGGGGGGCGGCTGCCAAGGGTGCAGCGCCGCGGATGTTACGCTTCGCCAAGGCATCCACAAGTCCTTCCGCGATGCCATGCCGTCCATCGGCGCCATCTATGACGATACCGATCACGCAGCCGGTCTCAATCCGTACTTCACCTAAGAGGATCGCATGCCCAAAGTACAGCAGTTCGAGTGCACCATTAAGACAGGAAATATTGGAACCGACTGCGATGTTGTGATGGCCTTCAATGGCCACCCCCTCCCCTTCGACGCGCCTTCCGGTGGCACCGCATCGGGCGAGACCTTCATCGGCTCCTTTGCGCCCATGAGTGTGGCGCACAGCATCAGCATCATAGGCCCCATGTCCGGCGAATGGCAGATCGACGAAATCGCGGTGACCTACCACCTGGAAATCGGCGAGCCCTACTCCGCACGTTTCGGTCCTATTGCCCTCGACACGACCAATCAAGTAAACATTTGGGCCGAACCCCCCCGACCGGCCTTCGACGTTTAGCCCAAATCCAGCGCCTAATTCCCGCGCCTTGACCACGAATCGGAGTGTACTGAGGCCGTACAATCGCGGTTGACGTTCCTCTCAATGTGGTGTTCAACCGTGAGCATGAACGTTGCTGCATCCCATCTCTCTTGGCTCATGTCGCCGCTGATTACACTCATCGCTTGCGGTGGACACATCGGAAACCAAACCAAATCGTCCCCCCTGGACGACATCGAAGCGGACGGGCATCGCCTCGTGGAGACCCGCGTCACCGCGACCGCCCCCTTGGTGGCGCTGATCAACGCGACCGTGCTCACAGCCACCGGCGCACGCCATTCGCCGGGTTACGTCGTCTTTGACGACCGGATCCGAGCGGTCGGTCCTGGCCATCCGCCCGAAAAGTTTGCGAACGCAACCCGCGTTGACGCCACCCAACACGTGGTCACACCGGGTTTGATCGACACCCACTCTCATTTGGGCGTGTACGCGAGCCCCGGCACCAAGGCACACAGTGATGGCAACGAGATGACCAACCCGGTGACGCCCGGCGTGTGGGCCGAACATTCCACGTGGCCGCAAGATCCAGGATTGGAGTTGGCCATCGCCGGCGGCATCACCACCCTGCAGATCCTCCCGGGTTCGGGCAATCTGATCGGCGGCCGTGGTGTGGTCTTGCACATGGTCCCTCATCGTGGGTCTCGAGCCATGCGCCTTCCCGGAGCGCCTGACACGCTGAAGATGGCCTGCGGAGAAAATCCAAAACGCGTGTACGGAAAACGAAAATCGGCGCCGTCGACGCGCATGGGAAACCTGCGCGCACAACGCCAAGCGTTCGCCAACGCGCAATCGTATGTGAAGCGATTGAAAAAGGAAGATCCGCCCGCCCGGGATCTCAACATGGAAACCCTAGCGGGTGTGCTCGCGGGGAAGATCCTTGCGCAAGTCCATTGCTACCGGGCGGACGACATGCTGAGCTTCTTGCAAGTTGCCGACGAATTCGGTTTTCGAGTCCGCTCCTTCCACCACGCGCTAGAAGCCTACAAGATCCGAGACATCTTGGCGGAGAAAGAGGTCTCTGTCTCTACTTGGGCCGACTGGTGGGGATTCAAGATGGAGGCGTACGA
Organism: Myxococcales bacterium; assembly: GCA_963578115.1. GTDB lineage: Bacteria > Myxococcota_A > UBA9042 > CAUZBV01. The sequence continues at coordinate 1,433 of CAUZBV010000048.1, read as the reverse complement.
CGGGGTTCCGGCCAATGCCGCCATGGTCCATGCGGCGGGTGGCCGCGCCATCATCCACTCCGATTCGGCCATTGGCATTCAACGACTCAATCAGGAAGCGGCCAAAGCCATGCACACAGGCCAACGAGTGGGATTGAACGTTGACGAAGACGCCGCACTTCGTTGGATCACACTCAATCCCGCGTGGGCCCTGGGCGTGGACGACCAAGTGGGCAGTCTGGAGGTCGGGAAGCGGGCCGATCTGGTCGTCTGGAACAAGAACCCTTTCAGCGTCTACGCCAACGCCCGCTGGGTCTTTGTGGATGGGCATTTAAGGCACAGCATCGACCGAGACGATCCGCCTTGGAGTGACTTTGTTCGAGGACAGGAGGTGACCCCATGAAAGTATTTTGCACGTCTCTCTTCTTGCTCATACTCTGGCCACTCTGTGCCCACGCTCAACCAACCTGCACGGCGATCACCGGGGCTACGGCCGTCCTCGACAAGGGCCGCGTAGCCAACGTCACGGTCGTCCTCCGAGGAGAACGCATTGAATCCGTCGCTACAGACGGCGCGGTACCCGCCGCCTGTACACGAATCGACGCCAAAGGAGGGTGGATCACCCCAGGGTTTATCGATCCCTACACCGATATTGGCATAACGGAAGTGGGACTTGAGCCCACCACACGCGACGCGGATCCGGGCGCCGGCGTGCCCTACAAGACGCCTTCTGTCCGACCCTCCTTTCAAGTGGCGGACGCGTACAATCCACGTTCCACCCTGATCCCACTCGCACGCTACGGTGGCGTCACCTCCACCCTCGTCGTACCCAGGGGTGGGATTGTGAGCGGTCAATCCGCATGGGCCGACATGGCGGGCAGCCGACAAGCGGACGCACTGCGCCGCACATCCGTTGCAGTTCACGCGACGGTAGGCGGTTCCGACCGATCACGCGCGGCCTCCTTTCACGCACTTCGCAGCCTCTTGAGTGAGGCCCAGACCTTCGCAAAACGCCGGGCCGATTGGGAAAAATCCCGCACCCAACCCTTTCAATTCGGCGCGCTCGATCTGCTCGCCATGGCCCCGGTCCTCAATCGAAGTGTGCCTCTGGTCGTGCGCGTCCATCGGGCGTCGGACATCGAAGCGCTCTTGCGGCTCGCGAAGCGCTATCAGATCCGTCTGGTGGTCGTGGGCGGCGCCGAAGCATGGATGTTGGCCAAGGAGTTGGCCCAACAACAGGTCGCCGTAGTGGTCAACCCCTTGGTCATTGGCCCCGTTTCCTTCGATCAGATCCACGCCCGTGCGGACAACGCCGCCCTTCTAGGCCGGGCCGGCGTGCCGGTCATGATCAGTACGTTTTGGAGCCACAATGTGCGGACTCTTGCCCAAGTGGCTGGCAACGCCGTTCGAGCCGGATTGCCCCACGACGCGGCCATCCGCGCGCTGACCAGCAC
>CAUZBV010000047.1:0-12725 GCA_963578115.1 Myxococcales bacterium | reverse complement strand
AAGAGGACAGGCAATCGAATGCTCTGGATCACCGGGGCCTCAGCGCCCAGATCTTCGTACAAGAACCAGAGGTGTTCCGTCACGGATTCTTGGGTAAACGCGATCCCTTGAAGGCCGTAAGCGACCCCCACCACCACGAGCAACCCCACAGGCCACGACCACAGAAGCGATCGCCTGCCCGCGCGCAGACTCCCGATGCCGAGCCCCAGAAACGAGCTGATCAAGATCAGGTTGGGAAAGTACGCCAGAACCCGCACTTGTCCCGGCAACCACCGAATAAGCGCCAACTCTTGAAAGAGCACCGTGAATGACACGATGAAGAGTTCCAAAGACAACAATCGAGACGATTTCTCCATAGGGCGGAGTGAGTATATCCTCCTCATTCTACTGCACTCAACAACGGGGTCCTCTTGGAGAAAAAAACCTCTGTGAACAAGTGGTTGTGAACCTTCGTGGAATAAGGGATGACGAACGCCAACGGACATAGTATGACTCGGCGCGCCCAAAGGGCGGCCGTTGGACTTGAGGTCCCGGTGGGCAACGCGGAAATGGGAGATAATTGGATGAGTATCACGCAAAAAAGAGCCGCAAAACGGATCGGTGTTCGGCTGCTGGTCATTGGTGTCATTTCGTACTTCCTGGTCACGAGCAGCGTGTTTAATACGGGCTCGCAAGCCCAAGAGGCCGTACCCACGCCGGCCGACGCCGAGGAAGCGCTAACCAAAAACACGGGCACCGAGAAAGCCGCCGAGGAAAACACAGCCACCGAGAAAACTGCCGACGCCAGTACAGAAGAGCAGAAAAAGGCCAAGGCCAATGCCGAGGCCTTGCTCAAGGCCTTGAGCAACAACGTCTCCAGCACCCCCCAGGCGAATGACACGTCGCTGGACGCCAGCGTGACGAACCTGGGAAGCGAAGACGAGAAAGACACGGACAAAGGGCTGCGCGCCAAACTGACGGACAAAGAAAAAGCCGGCAAGCTGATTCACCAGCTGCGCATGAAGGGCCTGGTTCCCATCGATACGATGAAATGGACCGCGTACGTCCCCTATTCGGAAGAAGACGCCAAGAAAGACGAAGAAGCCAAAGACAAGCCCAAGAACGACGCGCTTCTCGGTATCGTCACCCTGATGGACAATCGCGTGCGCTCCATCAAGGTCTCCATCGATTCCAAAACCCGGTTGGTCGCGGCTATCGATCGGCCAACCCCCAAAGACCTTAAAGCCACCGAGCAGGCGTCGGCGCTCCTGAAAAAAATCTTGACCGGCGACGAGGGCATCCAAGAGGTGTGGAACAACGGAGCTCCGGTGCCCACCTTCTTTAACAAGGACCAGAAAAAGCGAACCTGGGAGGAGTTTAAGGCCGACCTGGAACAGGACGATCTGCTCCAAATCAAGTCAAACGCCGACGGATCGCCCGCCATCGAATGGAAGAAAAAAGACTCCCAGATTGAAGGCGGGTACCGAATCAACGGCACGGCCACCATCGATCACGAAGGCGAGGATGTGGAGGTGCCATTTTTCGTGGTGTTCCTGGACGGTCCCGATGGATTGCAGCTGCTGGATGTCCAAAGCACCGCCGGCTTCACGGATCGCTTCTTAAACGGAACGGGGGACACTCTGGATCTGGCACTGTTCATCGTCCTCTGTGCCCTGATCCTCGGCATGCTCTATATGGTCTACCGGTATTACACCGGCCTGCGGAACAGCCCCCGCGAGATCTGGCTGCTCTTCTTTACCAAGGTCACGGAATACAGCGCCTATGGCGCGGCCCAATTGGCCTTTATGTTCTATTTGCGCGACGACCTGGGACTGTCCGATCTTGGGGCCGGAACCTATTACAGCGCCTGGTCGACCATTCTGACCTGTCTCACGATGGTCGTGGGCGCCGTCTGCGACGCCATCGGGGTCAAGCGCACCCTGTTGGTGGGCGCGGTCTGCCTCTTGGTGAGCCGGGCCATCATGCCGTTCGCCGGAGATGTCGGAGGCATCTGGATGGCCTCCCTGCTCGGCTTCCTGCCCCTGGCCATCGGCATCGCCATCACCGGACCGGTGCTGTCGGTGGGTGTGAAGAAGTTTACCACAATGGAAGGAGCCGCCATGGGCTTTGCGGCCTTCTACACCCTCATGAATGTGGGTTGGGCCGTTGGCGCGTGGATCTTTGACGCGGTACGCACCACCATGGGGGAGATGGGCTCCGTGAACGTGCTGGGAGCCGAACTCTCCACCTACGAAGTGATCATCGGCATCGGCTTCTTCATCAACCTGCCCGACTTTGTGGCCATCGTGATGATGCGCCGCGGTGTGGAGATGACCGAGTCGGGTATGCGGATTGAGAAGTTTGCAAAGGCCGACAAGAGCAAGGGCATGCTGGCCACCATGTTTAGCACGGTCCGCACGGCCGCCAAAGACACCGCCCGTATTTTCGGCGAGAACTTTGTACAGAAGGCCTTCTGGATCTTTATTCTGCTCATCGGCATGACGGTCTTTGCCCGCTTAACTTTCTTCCACTTCCACCTCACCTGGCCCAGCTATGGTGCCCGATACCTGGGACAGGGCTCGTTGGTGGGCAACATCTTCGGGGTGTGGAACCCGGTGTTGATCGTCATTCTGACGCCGCTCATGGGGATCGCCACCCGGAAGATCAGCTCCTACAAGATGCTGCTCATCGGGACGGTCATCTCCGTAGGCTCCATCGCGTTTGTGGTGGTTGACCAGAGCATCTATACCGGACTCTGCAGCACGTGGTTGGGTTCCATCATCTTCGACCGGTGGTTGGAGGTACCCGAAGGGTTCCGCGACCCGTTCTACATGGGCATGTTCGTCTTTGTGACGGTCTTCACCGTTGGGGAAGCCATCTGGTCACCGCGCCTCATGCAGTTCACCGCCGAGATCGCCCCGCCGGGACGGGAGGGATCCTACGTGGCCTTGGCCTACCTACCCTATTTTGGCGCCAAGTTCATCGCCGGTCCCATGGCAGGAATCTTGTTGGGTGGTTGGGGGGCTATCGATTTCCCCGGCTACACACCCGAATTCGGCATCGACGGCATCTACATGAACTACCCGGATCACCAACTGATCTGGTGGTGGATCGCCGGTACCGCGGCGCTCACACCAGTGGGCCTCATCGCCTTCCGGAAGCTCTACTCCATCGCCGAGAAGAACGCCCAGGAAGCCGCGGCCAAAGCGGCGAAAGAAGCGTTAGCGCAACAGCGAGACGGTGCTCCCGCCGCGTAATCCGGCGGGTCGATCCCTTCCAGCCAAAGAAATTCTCTGCGGGTCCCCGGTCGGGTCTGGTATAGATGGTCTCTATGAGAACACGATTGATTCTATTGGCAGCGTTGCTGACTCTGAGTGCGTGCAACCCAACGACCGTGGACAACACGGACCCGTGGGCCAATGGGAAGAACCCCTTTATCAATGGCAAGTCGGACGGATGGGATTGGCTCAACGATCCCGAACGCTTTGGCCGTTTCTTGGACGAGGCGCTGGAGTATCGACTCGACCTCCTGCCCACCCGCGGAAAAACCGCCAAGAAAGCGTGGCCTGACACCTACTGGCCCACGTATCAGGACAGCACCAACGTGCGCTGGTTGGGGGTGGACGAGTGGAGCCCCATGGAGAAATACGACTTTGTGTACAACGGCTGGGTGCCGCCCGCCGGCTTCGAGACCCTCGTGCCCATGACACCGTCCAACTGTCATTCTCAATCCTTTGATTTGGCCTATTACGAAGCGCTGGGACCGGCCGCTCGCTGGCAGAGTGAGAATCGGGGCCACTGGCGAGCCCACGACGGCTTCGACAACGACGGAGACGGAAGCATCGACGAATGCTCGGATTGGGATGGCATCGGCACTTGGTGGGGGCTCTGCCACGCCTGGACGCCCGCGACCATGCTGGAAGAGGAGCCGAAATACCCCGTCGTGGTCAATGGCGTCACCTTTTACCCCTCGGATCTCAAGGCGCTCATAATCACCATCTACGACTTCACCCGGGCGGTGGTCATCGGAGGCCGATGCCGCACCGACCAAGTGGAACGGGACGAGAACGGTCGTATTCTGGACCCGGATTGCCGCGACACCAACGCGGGCACCTTCCACATCATCCTGGCCAACTTTCTCGGGCGCTACGAGACCGCCATCGCCGAAGACCGCACCTACGATGGTCAGGTGTGGAATCAACCCGTAGACAGCTACGAGGTGGACCGCGTGGAGGAGATCAGCGAGGGCCAAGCCATCGCGTTGCTCGTTCAAGACACCACCGGCGTGGACAAATACCCCTTCAATGACCAGGCGCGACGCTGGGCGGAGGTGGAAGTGCGGGTTAAGTACGTCACCGAATCAACGCCATCGCGCGAGCCACGCATGCCCAACCACGATCATTTTCTCCGGACGGACGCTTATCATTACGTGCTGGAGATGGACGCCGATGGGCGCATCATTGGCGGCGAGTGGATCCAGGGCGGTGTCAACGGACCCACGGGCGGCTTCTCCAACCAGCCGGACTTCTTGTGGTTCCCCATGGGTCCGAGGCCCAATCCAACCGCGACCACCCACGGTATGCCCGATCCGCGAAGAAACCCCCACCTGAGTTACACCAAGGTGTCGGATCTCTTTGAAAAGTCTCAATTTCCCTCAAACTAACTACTCGTCTGAGCTGCTCCCACCGGGCGTCCAGCAGATCCCCACAAAGGGTGTGAAGTTCTGGGTGCCATGGACTGCCTCGTTGGCGAGCTTCTCCTCGCGCCGATCGTAGTACCGGACTCGATATTCCAAACGGAAAACCGCCTGCAATGAATCGGTAATCGGCACGCCCCCACCCAACGCGGCCATGTAGGCGACCGTGGGTGTGACATAGAGCGCGCCCTCGTTGTCACCGTCGGCGGTGACCAAATCCGTGCGGGCGTCGTCCCAACGCATGCCCAAGGCACCGTAACCAAACTCCACAAACAAGGTGCGCCAATGCACCCGAAGGAGCGGTCCCAGCCACAGCTCGGTGAATGCGCCTCCCACCTGACCCGTCACCACCGCCTTGTTGTCGGCATCAAAATGATCGAATTGGGCCGCTGACCGCGTCCCAGTGTCCACTTGGGCAAAAAGGCCCACGCTGATGGGGCCCCAGACACGAACCGTCCCCAAAAGAGCCAACCCGAACTCCGTGTCTTCCACCAAACGTTCACCGCGAGCGCCGCCCACCTCCGTCTTGATTTGCTGCTCAAATCGAGAAAACGTCAGTCCACTGTCCAGACGCCAATCGCTTTGCGCCAGAACCGACTCCGGGCCCCAAATTCCCATGCCAATGAGAAGCGCAAAACCGACCGTACATGTTCGAATTGTCCGCATGTTCGCTCCATTTTCTCCGATGCTCGGATGACTTCACACAGCCTCCGAGAGCGTGTCAAGCGCGCCCTGTCACCAAGGAACTTGCGGACTCGCCCAAGGGTGCACACCATGGGCACATGAAGTGGCACCTCTCGGCATCGTTGAAGAACGCCCCTTTCGACGAATCGAGGTGGCAACACGCGGGGCCACCCACGTCACTTGCTGAGGCGAAAAAGGGCCGCAACGAGCAGTTTACTTTGGTGCTGCTCATCACGGAACGGACACCGGAGTTCCAACGGGTCACCGAGCGAGCACTAGAACGACTCTGGCGCTACCAAATTTTTCACCCCCGTCGTTTGAAAGGACACATCTGCCACGCCAGTGGGGAGATCACGGTGGGCGCCATCGTGATTCAACGTATATTCTTGGAACCCTTTGGGTTTGAGTCCGCGACCCGCGTCGTGGATCGTTTCGACCGACGTCACCATACGGGCCGAAGCGTGGGTTTCACCTATGCCACACTGCCGGGTCACCCGGAAATTGGCCGCGAAACATTCACCTTGCGATTGGAGGATGGGCCACCACATCAATTGATCCTCACCATGGATGTGTGGTCCAGACCGGGCCATTGGAGCGCGCGGTTGATCCCCGGACTCAACCGATGGATTCAGAGGCGCTCTTCGCTGCAAGCCCTAACGTATTTTCGGGATTGTATATTGGCGAAAGACTAAGGGTCAGCCAAAACGTGCCATCCGCTCGATCAAGTCAACGCACCGGTTGGAATAGCCCCACTCGTTGTCATACCACGACACAACGCGGCATTGCCCTGTGCCCGACGCTTGGGTCAAGAGCGAATCAAAAATGGATGAATGCGGGTTACCGATGATGTCGCTCGACACCAACGGCGCGATGCAGTATTCCACCACGCCCTTCAGCGCGCCGGAAGCGGCGGCCAAGACCGCCTCGTTGATCGCGTCGCGATCCGGGGTGTCCCTCAGCTGCAATGACAAATCCACCACCGAGCCATCTGCCACCGGTACTCGAACCGCCATGCCGTCCAGTCGACCATTGAGATGCGGAAGAACCTTGCCTACGGCGCGGGCAGCCCCCGTACTCGTCGGGATGATATTCTCGGCGGCTGCACGACTCCGCCGGAAGTCCGCGTGGGGCACGTCCGCCAGCCGCTGATCGTTGGTGTAGGCGTGCACGGTGGTCATGACGCCCTGCTCAATGCCAAAGGCATCGTCCAAGATCTTGGCCAGGGGCGCCAAACAATTGGTGGTGCACGAGGCGTTGGAGACCAAACGATGTTCGGGGGCCAGCGTGTCATGGTTCACGCCCATGACCACCATGTTGTCGATCTCGTCTTTGGGAGGCACCGTCAACAAGACGCGTTTGGCGCCCGCGTCCAAATGCTTGGCGATCAGCGCCCGTGTACGAAAGATGCCGGTGGATTCGAGCACCACATCCACGTTCATGGCCTTCCAGCCAAGCTTGGCCGGATCCCGTTCTGCGGTCATTTTAACCGTCTCGTCGTCCACATTCAGGGTGTCGCCCTCCAAACGCACGTGTTTGTCAAACGTCCCCATGACCGTGTCGTATTGGAGCAAGTAGGCCAACGCCTCGTTGTTGCCAATGTCGTTAATGGCCACCACTTGAATGTCGTCGCGGTCCGAAAGAATGCGAAACACGCTGCGACCAATGCGACCAAACCCATTGATTCCGACGCGAATGGTCATGCTGCACCCCCGTCCATGGCCCCAAGCAGCTTCGCCAAGTCCACCACCCGATGGGCATACCCCCACCCGTTGTCAAACCAAGCCAGGGTCTTCACCAAGTGTTCGCCTTGCGTCAATGTAGCCAGCGAGTCAAAGGTGCAGGAATAGGGACTGTGTTTCACGTCGCTTGAGACAATGGGATCGGTGACATAATCCACGTAGTCCGAATAGTTTGAAGCCACCGCCGTACGGATCACCGCGTTGACCGCCGTAGGGGTCACGGGCTTTTTCGTATACGACACGATGTCCACGACCGACCCGTTGGGGACGGGCACCTTGAGGGCCATCCCGGCCAATTTTCCTTGCAGCTTTGGCAACAAGCCCATCATCACCTGACCGGCGTTGGTGTCGGTGGGAATAATGTTCTCGGTCGCCGCCCGGGAACGCCGGAGATCGGCGGCCGGAACATCGGCCAAGCGCTGGTCGTTGGTGTAGGCATGGATGGTGGTGAAGTACACGCGCTCCAGCCCAAACGCCCGATCCAAGATCTGCAAGATGGGGGCGGCGCAATGCGCGGTGATGGATGCATTGGAGATGATCTTGTGTTGGGAACTCAGCTGGTCGTCATTGACACCCATGACCACGGTAATGTCCGGAGCGTCCAGGGATGGCACGCACAAAATGACACGTTTGGCGCCCGCGTCCAAGTGTCGGCTCACCTCGGAATGACTGCGAGAATGTGCGGTGGCCTCGACCACCATGTCCACACCGAGGCTCCCCCAATCCACGTCACCGGGATCCCGACCAGAGAGCATCTTGATCTCTTTGCCACACACGTAGAGGTTGCCATCCTGTACGCTGACCTCATCGGGGAAACGCCCCATGATGGTGTCGTACCGAAGCAAGTACTCCAACGCTTTGTGATCGGCGATGTCACTGATGGCCACCACCTCCACGTCGTCGCGCTTGTAGAGGATTCGGAAGATGTTTCGACCGATCCGCCCAAACCCCATCAATCCCAGTCGAATACCCATGCTCTCCTCATCGTTGGGATGTCACCCATACGCCAGCTCGTCCTTATGCGTGCAGTGTCTCCCAACTGATGGACTTATGCAACGCGACGCCGGAGGCTCACTCTGGATGAAGAAAGGAGTGAAGGAAAGGGGGATCTCGTCGGTCGGGTGCTCACCACTTGCTAGAGTGGCCCCACACCGACCGACAGGATCCGGTACTCGCTTATGCCCGCTGGCGTGCCAAGCGACGCATGAAGAAGAGGCACAAGACCGCTATCAGCAGCAGCCAGGCACCCGCTGTTGATGAATCTCCTTGCTGGATCGAACACGCACTGGCCGCGGCCGGCACCGGTGTCGTTTGAGGGCGAGGCCCTCGCGCTTCGTAGGCCGGAGGCCTGGGCTGTGTGTTATCGGAGGTACAACCGTTGTCCACAATGCCATCACAATCGTTGTCGACCTGGTCGCCACACTGCTCGGGCGAGGGTTGAGGAGCATCACAGCCCATATACGATCCGTTGGAGCAGGTTTCATATCCCTTCCCACAAGCGGTGTCGCATTCACGGACCAGATTCTCGTCAAAGTCCCCGTCGCAGTCGTTGTCGAATCCATCACAGGTCTCGGGATGAGGCTGCGGCGCATCACACCCGAAATACACTCCGTTGGTGCAAGACTCGACCCCAGTCCCACACTCGGAGGTGCATCCACGGGTCAACCCGTCATCCACCGCTCCGTCGCAGTCGTTGTCCAAACCGTCGCAGATCTCGGCCACCGGCACCGGCGCATCGCAGCTGCTGAAGATGCCATTGCTGCACGAACGAATGCCGGCTCCACAGGTGGTTTCACACGCCATGGTGATGCCTTCGTCGACTTGGCCGTCGCAGTCGTTGTCGATGCCGTCGCAGCTCTCATCTTCTGTATTCGGAGCGTCACAGGGCTGAAACTCGCCGTTCACGCAAAGGGCAAATCCACCACCGCATGCGGTCGAGCAGGGCTTGGACAAATCCTCGTCCACAAGACCATCGCAGTCGTTGTCTAGACCGTCACATGTGAGTTCATTGACCTCGAAGGTGTCCACAACAGGGCAGTACCACTCATTGGTAGCACCATTGCATACGGGTGCGACCGAACCGCACACACCGGTTTGCTTGCAGATCCCGGCAGGCGGCAGCTCTCCGACCAAACACACACCCGGCGGAGGCGTGATCCAGATATCCTGAACGGTCGCCGACAGGCCTTTGAAGTTGTCGAACCAAAAGGGGAGTACGCGCTTGAACATACCACCAATTTCGATGTCTTGGATGTGTACTGGGTTGCCACGATCCGCTTGGAGGACAATGAAATACTCCGAATAGGCCGAGTCTTCCTTCATCCCGTCCACATCGTCCTCGCTGGGAAGCCACGCCAACTTGTAGTGGATGTCTTGCCCTCCGGATTGAACCAACATCATCCAACGATAGAGCGTCATGGTGTATTGGGTTTCGATCTTGAAGCTCTCGTTGACGTAGCCCTTGGCCTGAATGGTCATTCCGCCCGTCAGGTCCGCGATGGCGCCACCTTCTGAGAAGATCGAGGAGCCTTTGCTGCCTTTGTCATCACCCTCTTCACCTTCGCCTCCGCCGCCTGAACCACTGCCACCGCCCATGTCGTACCCGGCGCCGTAGCTCTCCTGGATCTGCATGACCTTGATGGGTTCCCATTGGTAGCTTTCAAACGGCACACTGAAGTCCCAACGGAGGGAGCCATTCTTGCCGCCGGGCTCCATCCACACACCCACGTGCTGGGCTGGTTGCACGTCTTGCCAGAAGAGCATGATCTTCTCGAGGATGTTCTGATTGTCCTCACGAATGACCGTCCAGTTGTCCCACGGGTTGGGCGACGACTTCACCTTGAGCAACATCACGTAAAAGTCGGAGCCACGGGGAATGGAGCTCTCGAACCAATAGAATTCCAGGATCGCATCCACCGAGTTCTTCGATGCGACGTCTTTCACCCCAAAGTAGAGGGTAGCGCCCTCCCAATAGGCATATCGATCGTGCTCCACATCGTCGTACACGCCCGGAACGACGTCCCCTTGCATTATCACGTCACCGTTGCCATCGAGGATCCGGGCGCCCTTAAAGTTGGTTCCGCTCGCGGAAGCCCCCTGATTCAGGCTGACTTTTGTGGGATCAAAATTCCAGTTCGCCCCTTCAGCTGCCGTCTTGGGCTTGTAGGTTGTGTTCGAATCCGAACCGACCCAATCCACCACCTTGGGCTCTTCTGATCCATCCTCATCGGCCCAGGCTGTTCCACCCCAGGCCAAACTCACCACCACTGTTAGTCCAATCATTGAACATGTTGCTCGCATTGCTTGCTCTCCTCTTCGATTCTCGTAGTCGTTCTGTGTTTTCATCATTTTGTTGAAGCGGCCCGTACAGCAAGGTGCGTGCCAAGAAAAAAACATGTTTGTTTTGAATGGGTTGAACGACCAGGGAACAAGAGTCACCACAGAACAGTTGCTCGGTTTTGATGAAATAGGGTCGACTCGCCCCACCCCACGAAGTCGCCTCCAAACGGCCCGCTTTCCCGTGCAGGCAAAGAGCACAAAGATTTCCATTGCTCCTACGTTGTCCGGACAGTAAGCTGAAGCCGCTTGTGGCGGATGTTGCGGAGGTGGTGATGATGGTTGGTAAGCCTGGGCGACCCTTTCCGATCGGATGGATTGTCGGCGTGTTCTTGTTGTGCGCCCCCATCGCCTGTGGTGGCGGAAGTGGGAACACGGACCCGCTCAATCTCAACACGGATGCAGCATCCCAAGGAGATACGGGTACCTCACCGGACGCCACAACAACCCCGCCCGATACCAATCGTCCCGGCTGCACACCCAATTGCCTGGGCAAGCAGTGTGGCGACAATGGCTGTGGCGGCACGTGCCCCAGTCTCTGTACCGACACCCAAATGTGCCAGAACGGCGTCTGCGTCACGAAATGCACCCCCGCGTGCACCGGCAAACAATGCGGAGACGATGGCTGCGGCAGCACCTGCGGCAGTTGCAACGAAAATGCCACGTGCTCCCAGGCCGGCCAATGCGTCGATTCGGGGCCCGGACCGGGACCCACAACGGGGAATTGCCCACCCAATGGCACCGGCACCACCGTAGGCAAGCAGATCAAGAACATCGTGTGGGATGAATCCACGGGACAACCCCTCGAACTGCACAGCTTCTGCGGCGCCAAAGCCATCGTGCTCATTGAAACAGCCGGGTGGTGAACAGCCTGTTCGGCGAGTTCGCCTGTATTTATTGGATGGCAAGCATTTTACGCAGAACACGGCATCAAGATCGTTGTGGTCGTTGGTGAACAAAACCAACAAAACAATCCAGCCACTGCGACCTACGCAGCTCAATACAAAAAGAGCCATGGCTATCCGGAAGCCGTTCACGTGGTGGCCGATCCGGGCTGGATGAAGATCTCTCAAGCCATCAACCACGGGTCCGGCTCGATCGCGTTGCCCTACATTGCTGTACTGGATGGCAACATGACCCTGAAGTACCTCGGAGACGGTGGTCAAACCAGCGCGTTTGAGGCCATCACACCGCACTTGGAAACGTTGACGGGCGTGGCGTACTCGACACCCAGTGGAGGTTGTACCGGGTTCTGTGAGGGCCAATCCGCGTCCGGTTGCTGGTGCGATGATTTGTGCAGCCAATACAATGACTGCTGCTCCGACCGCTGCGATGTCTGCGGCATCTGCAACTAAAGGGCTGGCCGCTATCGCGGACGCCTGAACAAGGACTACCAACAACCGATCCATGCGATATGAAGGCACCGTCTTTCGCCCCCCATCGGAGGCCAACAGCTTCATCCTGCAGGCCACCATCGGGTGCTCTTGGAACAAATGCACCTACTGCGACATGTACCGAGAGAAAGACTTTCGGATACGCTCGTTGGCGGACACACTGGAGGATTTGGCCCTCGCCAGCGAGCGCTATGGGCAACGGGTCGACAAGATCTTCGTAGCCGATGGGGATGCGCTGGTCATGCCCTTGGATCATTGGCTGCCCATTTTGGAAGCTGCCCAATCGGAATTTCCGCATCTGAGACGAGTCTCGTGCTACGCCATGGCCACCAACGTACAAGCCAAATCCGACCAGGAGTTGAAGACCTTGGCCGACGCGGGCCTCACCCGCCTGTACATCGGTCCCGAAACAGGCGACGACGCGACTATGAAGCGCATCGCCAAAGGTTCACGATTCGCCGACCACGTGGAAGCCGCAGAGAAAGCCCACGCGGCCGGCATGGAGCTCAGTGTGATCGCGATGTTGGGGGTCGCGGGTGTGGAACGTTCTCAGCAGCACGCGGAAGCCACCGCCGAGCTCATCACGGCGATGGATCCCGCGTTCTTCGCTGCCTTGACCACCACGGTCGTGCCGGGCACACCCATGGCTAAGCTGCAAGAATCGGAACGCTTTGTACTGCCCAGCATTGAAACCATGTTGGGAGAACTTCGCACCATGGTCGCGTTGGCAACACCCACCGATGCGCTCTTCCGCACCAACCATGCATCAAACTATCTGTCGCTCGCTGGTCGCTTGCCCGCGGATCGCGAGCGCATTCTCGCCGACATTGATCGTGCCTTGGATGGTGACATCCCCTTGCGACCGGAATGGAGCCGCGGCCTCTAAGAGCCTGCACG
>CAUZBV010000046.1:0-12834 GCA_963578115.1 Myxococcales bacterium | reverse complement strand
GTCCGCGACGCACTGGAGAGCACTCCTCCCGAGTTGAGCGCAGACATCGTAGACAAAGGAATTGTATTGGCTGGCGGCGGTGCACTATTACGTAATTTCGATCTATTGCTGCGCGAAGAGACGGGTCTTCCCGTAATGTTGTGTGACGACCCGATTAGCGCGGTGGTTCTGGGGTCCGGAAAAGCCCTGGACGAGATCGAATTGCTCAGAACCGTCACCATTCAGAGTTAACCTACCATTGTTTCGGTTTTTCTCCCGGCATCGTGTCAAGTTCGTCAGCTTCTTATTGCTGGTGTTGCCTTTGGCTATGCTTTGGCACCATAGCAAGCAGCGCGGTGAGGCGACGGTGTATGAAAGTACGCTCATTCGAGTTATCAGCCCGGCACAGCACGGTGTTGCCAACGTCTTGAACGCGCTTCGGCTGGTGTGGTCAGACTACATCTGGTTGGTGGGCGTTCAACAAGAGAATCGAGAGCTTCTACGGCATAATGAAGTCCTCACAGGGATGGCTCAAGACCGAGAGCAGTTTAAGAAAGAAAACCGCCGACTAAAACGATTGCTCACGTACAAAGGAGAGCGCCCCGATCTCGTGACGATCACCGCACGGGTGGTGGCCAAGGATGTGTCACCATACCATCGGGTACTGAAGATCAAGATATCGGCCGGAACGGAACACGGCATTCGCCGGTATCAGCCGGTGATTACGCCCAGCGGCGTCGTGGGGCACATCGAGCTAGCGGTGGGGAATTATGCCGAGGTCAAACTGGCCGTGGACGCGGGGAGTCGAATTTCCGTCAATGTGGCGGATCGTGAGATCAAGGGAATTGTGGCAGGGAGCGGCAACCGGAACGTGTTCTCAGCAAGCTTTGAAGCGCCCGATCCTCGACGACAGATTCGACCGGGTGACATGCTGGTGACCAACGGAGAGGATGAACGATTTCCGAAGGGTTTGGTGGTCGGATACATCCCCGATCAGCCGCCTCAACCCGAAGAAGGCATCTTGCGCTACGTTGTGGTTCCGTCGGTTTCGTTTTCAACGCTGGAAGAAGTCTTGGTGGTGACGAGCCAGCTCGAGCGTCCACCGGATATGGGGCGGCTACCGTGAACGCCGTATCGAGGACACTGGGCATTGTGCTGACGGGCTTCGTGCTCATGGCGTTGGAGTCTCCGCTGCTCCAAGAGTTGCATCTTTCGTTCTTTGCGCCGGATCTCGCGTTGATTGTCGTGGTCTGGGTTTCGCTGAACATGGAAACCGTATCGGGTGGCATCACTTGCGTACTCTTGGGCTTTCTCAAGGACGGTTTCACCATGGTCGTGCCCCTGGGCATGCACATGGAGATTTTCATTGTTCTTTTCCTAATGGGGCGTTTTTTCTCGGGTCGTGTGCAAGTGCGGGGGCTTGTCGGATTGATCGTCACCACCGCGGTTGCCAGCGTGTTGGCGTCGCTGCTCTTTGCGCTCTTGTCCCTCTTGTTCGACCGAACTTTTGGTGAGTTTGATCTCATCGTGAAGTTGATGCTGCCCTACGCGGCCGTAACGGCGCCTTTTGCGCCCTTGATCTTCTATTTGTTGGATCGTGTCGATCGCCTCTTCCATCGAAAGTCGGGAGATTCGCTCTTTATCTCGTAGTCGGGTGGTTCAACACCCTGTGCTCTACGTACTTTTCGCTTGCTGTGGACGAAATCGACGGTTACGGTTCGCAGCCATGCCCGTTCGTTCCCCAGCCGGTCTCGTTGAATACCGTGCTCAGTATCGCTGGGCTGCGATCGTAATCACCGTCTTCTTCTTGGTGCTCTTTGCGCGCTTCTTTCTGTTGCAGATTGTTCATGGCGATGAATTCAGAAAGCATCAAGAAGACATCCGTCACCGGATAACTCGGGTCGAAGCGCGCCGTGGGCGCATTCTGGACCGAAATGGTAAAGTGCTGGCGTTCAATGTTGAATCCCACGACTTGGTGATGTTTCCAAGCAAGGCCAAGTCCCCCGAAAACGCCTCCGAACGCTTGCGTCAATTGCTGTGGCTGAATGATGAAGATGCTGAACAGCTCCGCGAGTTGATCATGGTGGGCATGGAAAAGCCGGGTCGCTATGACAAGGTCGTGATTCGGAAGCACTTGGCCAATGAATACTGTCCCTTTGATAGCCACAAGTTGGTCAATTTACCCATGCTCGAAGAGCGATTGTGGTGTAGTCAGTGCGGTCGCGATCTCGAGTCGGTGTCGTCCAACGAGGACCGATGTCCACATGACCACGACCATCGCCTGCGTTGGAACGAGGACCACACGGGTGCTCACTGTCGTCAATGTGATCGTGAATTTGTCGCGGCGTCGGCGTGTCCGCACGACGGCATGGCGCTGCAGGAGCGAAAGTACATTCTCAAGTGCCCGGAGTGTAGCCGTCGCTACAACAACGAAAAGGCGATCATTGAACCCTTCTTGTATGAAATGCCAGGCTTCACGATCGAGACCCGCCTTCGACGTGTGTATCCCTATCGAAATGTCGTGGCTCATGTAACGGGATACCTGGGTGAAGTGAACAAGAAGGAGATGGAGCGCTTTCCGGAGCGATATGTCTTGCGAGATCGTGTGGGACGCTCCGGCGTGGAGCGCGCATTTGAACGTGAGCTTCGAGGCACGTGGGGCAAACGATATCGCATTCGTGAGCCCATGGAGCCGGGGGGACCCTTGGTGGAGCTGCCGGTGCCCGGGCGCGCGGATGAGCCCATGATCAATGGCGCCACAGTACGTCTCACATTGGACATGGATGTTCAGGAATCGCTCCGAAGAGCGTTTCGTTATCAGCGAAGCGGTGCAGCCGTTGTCATGCTCACCGAGACGGGACAGGTGTTGGGGATGTACTCCACACCCAGTTTTGATCCCAATCGATGGTCCGGTCGACTCTCGCGTCAAGCCCATCAAATGATCATGAACAACCCCTACACGCCCATGATGAACAAAGCGGTTACTGCGTACGCACCGGGTTCGGTCTATAAGATCGTTCCGGCCGTGGCTGGTCTGCATAACGGAGTCATCGATTTTTCCACCGAAGTGGAGTGCATGGGCGCGTACGTCTTTGGTGGTCGGAAGTTTCGATGCCACAACCGCATTGGCCACGGCCCCATGTCTCTTGTGCACTCGCTCAGTCATTCCTGTGACGTGTACTATTATTGGCTTGGGGAACAGCTTGGTATGGATGTGTTGCATTCGTATGCAACCGAGTACCTTGGCTTTGGACGACCCAGTGGCATCGGCATTGGCGAGTCCACCGGTGTGGTCCCCAACAAGGATTGGCACCGCCGTAAGGAGCGGGTTTGGATGCCCGGTTTCACCCTGTCGACGGCCGTGGGCCAAAAAGATGTCCGTGCCACTCCACTACAAGTCACACGAGCCTTTGCCGCCGTTGCCAATGGCGGCAATTTGGTCCAAGCCCGGATCGTCAAGCAATTCGAAGATCTGCACGGGAACGTGATCCGGGTGCCTCAGTCCGTCGTGGATACGAAACTGCCCATCAACGACGACGAACTGGCCCAGATTCGTGAAGGCTTGTGGCGGGTGGTCAATGATGAGCGCGGAACGGCGTTTAACGCGCGGGTCGATGGAATTGAGATCGCTGGAAAAACCGGCACTGCGGAGGCGGCGGAGCACAAGGCGGGGGTGAGCGAAGAGCTCGCTCGATGGTTGAAAGATGACCATGCGTGGTTTGTTGGCTATGCACCCGCACGGAAACCCGAGGTGGTGGTGACGGTGTTCTTGGAGCACGGTCATTCAGGCAGTAAGGATGCCGCCCCCGTGGCAGTGCGGATCTTGAAAGAGTACTTTGCACGACGTGCGCAGGATGCGGGAGTGGACCCACTTCCAAACCCAATCACCAACACGCCACAGGACTCCGTGGGCACTGAGAACCCTGAACCACCCATTAACCGAACGCCGATCGACATAGAATGATGAGAACTTCGAGCACCGAAAATAAGTTTCCTCTCGCGCGATTCGACTGGATCGTGCTGGCTGTGATTGTGGCCATCATTGCCATTGGATTGCTGAACCTGCGCAACGTCGATTTCTATCATCCTCGTTTCCAATTGCTGCACCAGGCTCAGCTCAAGTGGTACCTGCTTGGCATGGTCGCGGCGGTCATGGTCACTTTTGTGGATATCCACCTCTTTATGCGGTTGGCCTATCCCTTGTATGGACTGGGGGTAGTTTTATTGGTGCTGGTGTTGTTTGCCGACCCAATCAACAATTCTCGACGTTGGTTACCCATCTTTGGCGAGGTCATCCAGCCCAGTGAATTTATGAAGCTGGGCATTGTGCTTGCGCTTGCTCGATATTTACATGATGAACGCCATGAACACGGGCAAACGGACCGTCATTCATTGCGCACGTTGGTGTGGCCGATGCTCATCATGTTTGCGCCCGTGATTTTAATTTTTGCGGAGCCAGATTTGGGGACAGCGATCATCGTGACCTTGATCGGCTTCTCGATGATTTTTTACGAAGGGGTCCGGTGGCGCTCGGTTCTGACAGGGCTCGGGATTGTGGCGCTGATGTTTCCCTTGGCGTGGAAGTTTGCCCTGCATGACTACCAAAAAGCACGGGTTTTGGTGTGGTGGGCTCCAGAGGCTTTGGAGCAACAGGTGGAGTCCCTCAAAGAGCAGAAAGGGGTTCTGCTCCGTGCCGAGAGGGATGAACAAAGTGTCCCGCCGGAACAATTGGAACGGATACAAGAAGAGCATCGCAAGCTGACACGAATTCTTGGAAAGGCATACCAACCACGGCAAGCCAAGAAAGCCATCGGCTCGGGTGGGTTCTATGGGAAAGGTGGGCAACAAGCTGTTCAACAACGACAAGGAGCGTTGCCAGAGTTGCACACGGACTTTGTGATTGCCACGTGGGGAGAAGAGCGGGGCTTCATCGGGGCGAGTTTGCTCTTGCTGCTCTACTACCTACTGGTTTATTGGCTGCTGCGCGTGACAAAAGTCGGCCGGAATCGATTCGAAGCACTGGTGGCAATCGGGATCACGGCGACGGTTTTTTGGCAGTTCTTCGTCAATGTGGGGATGGTGACCGGGCTTCTCCCTGTTGTGGGCGTCGCACTTCCCTTACTTAGTTACGGTGGCTCGTCGGTGGTGTCCACCTGCATTGGGCTCGGCTTGATGTACAACATTGTGATTCATCGACGAATCTGAGGCCGTGTAAAACCACAATTTGTTCCTGGACTATGGCCGAGTGACTTGGGGGCGCGAAGGCCGCTACTCCAAGACCGAACTGAGGGCTGCTTCGAAATCCTTCTTGGGGCGTGCGCCCACCAATTGCTGAACCACTTCACCGCCTTTGAAAAGCAACAAGGTCGGAATCGATGTGATCCGATATTGGCTGGGAACACCTGGGTTTTCGTCGATGTTCATCTTGCCAATTTTCACTTTGCCATCGTATTCGGATGCAAGCTCCTCAATAACCGGTGAAATCGCTCGGCATGGGCCACACCAAACCGCCCAGAAATCCACGAGAACGGGAAGGTCGCTGTCGACGACTTCGCTTTGAAAATTTCCATCAGTCAGCGTTAATACTTGGTCAGAGGCCATTTGTATTCTCCTTCAGTTGAGGTCCCCATACTTAGGACAGCCGGGTGGGGTGGGTCAAGAGGGTACTGTCGAACGACCGGTCATAGCGGAGGAACGGGCGCGTTCCCACGGCGTAGACGGAGGAAGTTCGTCTTTCGTTCGGAGTGACAAAGAGCGTGTCCTTTGTGGCAAAGCCCTTGGCAGGACCCCTGCGACATGTACAATCACCCGCACTGTGAGCACGAATGGAATTCTTATGTATCGGGTGGTGGACAACGGTTTGGCGGTCGTTGTCGGAGGTGGGCGTATCGCCGCACGCAAGGCCCGTTTGGTTCACAACGCGGGATTTCGCGTGCGAGTTGTAGCGCCCAGCATTGATTCGGACATCCTGGCCCACGAGCGAATCGAACGCGAATTTCAGCCCATGGATCTGCACGGTGCGTCTTTGGTGTTTTCCGCGACCGATGAGCAAACCATCAATCATGAGGTGGCCGTCCAGGCCCGCAGCCAGGGGATCTTGGTGAACGTGGCTGATGATCCGGATGTCTGTGACTTTTATTTGCCGGCGCTGATAGAACATGGCGACCTTTTGATTGGGATTTCCACAAGGGGTCGGTGCCCTGGATACGCAGCCCAGGTGCGACGTGTTCTCGGTGAGACTGTGGGCCCTGAGTGGGGCGATGTGCTGGAGGTGTTGGCTTGTGTGCGACAATGGACTCGAAAACAACCCAATCCCATTGCGTGGGAATCCTTACTGGAGGATCCTTTGATGGATGCCTGTCGGCGCAAGGATCGAGACGCACTGAATCATTGGCTCTCCAAGAGGCTCGGAGAAGGCGTCACGTTGGAGACCATTGGAGCCAATCTAGGAGGGTGACGTGGAGTCGATGTTGATACTCGTTGCAAGCCTTGTCTACCTGGTGGCTACCTTTGTATATGGAGCCTACCTGCTTCATTTCAATGACCGTACCGCCCGCATCGGGAAGGCATTATTGGTGTTGGGGTTGGCGTTGCACCTCGTGGCCATCGGTGCTCGATTTGTGGACGGTCGTGTGGCGTGGAGTGTATTTGATGGACTCAGTCTTGGTGCAGCGGTCTTGGCGCTTGGCTATCTGATCGCCCAATATAGGCAGAGCCGCCCGATCTTCGGTGCATTGATCACCCCCATCGTGATGGTTGTGCTCTACAGTTTGCACGTGTTCGAGCGAGAAGGTGCACACGCCGCAGTCGCTGCCAATGCATTGGAGTTGGAGTTTGTGACTCCGATTCACATTGGTGCGTCTCTGTTGGGCTTCTTCGTCTTGGCCATCGCAGCCGTCACGTCCACGATGCATGTGATTCAGGAATACCGTTTGAAGACGAAACGCGTGTCGTTGTCGGACAGCAGCCGTTTGCCGCCTATCCAGCGCCTGGAAACCATGAGTCATCGAGCCCTCGTTGTCGGTTTTCCAATCTACAGTGTGGGCATCGCGCTGGGCGCTGTTTGGATGTTCAAGGATCAGGCGACGGGTGTGGTTACGCGGCACTTCGTCATGGCCGGGTTCTCATGGCTGGTGTACGCGATCACGATATATGCCCGTTTGGCCATCGGTTGGAAGGGGCGTCGCGCCGCACTGCTTACATTGATGGCGTTTTCCTCTGCTCTCTTTGTGGTCTTATTGTCGGCGCTTCGGACAGGGGGCTGACGTGCACTTCCTTGTCGTTGGGATCAATCATCGGACAGCTTCGCTTGAGCACCGCGAACGTTTTGCAGTCGCTGGCAGCGAGTCTGCACGTGTGTGCCGATCCCTGACCGCGAGTGAAATCCTGACGGAATGCGTCGTGTTGAGCACGTGCAATCGAGTCGAAGTGTACAGCGTGGTGCCGGAAGGTTGTCGCGTTGAAGAGGCCCTGACGTTCATTATCGCTCGATTGGGCTCGGGTGAATTGACCCATTATCAATATCTGGGTCGAGATGCTCTAGAACATCTGTTGCGGGTGGCCAGCTCCCTCGATTCGATGGTGGTTGGAGAACCGCAAATTCTGGGCCAGTTGAAAGAGGCCTATCAGTTGGCGGACGAAGCGGGGACGGTGGGACCCTTGCTGCGGCGCAATTTTTCCCATGCCTTTCACACGGCGAAACAGATCCGCACGGAAACTGACATTGGTCGTGCCGCCGTGTCCGTGGGGCACGTGGCGGTGGAGTTGGCCAAGACTATCTTTGGTGATGTGCAAGGCGCTCATGTTCTGTTAATCGGTGCAGGGAAGATGGGCGTGCTGGCCGCCGAGAACTTAGCTCGAAGTGGTGCCAACAAGGTCACGGTGCTCAATCGAACACTGGAACGAGCGCAAGTCCTTGCGGCGCAGCATGACTGGACTGCCGACGGTTACCCACACTTGGAGCAGCTCTTGTCCGAGGTGGATGTGGTCATCTGTGCAACGGGATCACCACAGCATGTACTGACCCACGCCATGCTCAAAGGCGTCTTGCGTAAACGACGATTCAAAACCATCTTTCTCATCGACATTGCTGTTCCGCGGGATGTAGAGCCCGAGTGTGGCGAATTGGACAATGTGTATTTGTACAATATTGATGATCTTGAGGCGGCCAGCCGAACCAATGCCGACGGCCGGCAAGAAGCTGTTGCGGACGCTGAGCGGGTCATCGAAAACGACCTCAACCACTTTGAATGGAAGTCGCGTGAGCGCCTGGCCGATCCAGTGATCAAACAGCTTCGCGATAAAATGCTTCACATTGCCCATACGGAGGCCCAAAAAGCCTTGGGCCGTATGAAAAACCCCACGGACATCGATGCGGCGGTCATTGAAAAGTTGGCCGAGGTGATTGCAGAACGGATCGCTCGGGATCCTATCTTGGCGCTGAAAGGTCATCGAGGGCGAGGAGGAACCGACGATCTGGAAGCGATGGTGACCGACTTATTTGGACTGGATGCCACAGTGGAGGCTGACCATGACGGGTAGGATGGTCCGCATTGGAACCCGAGGGAGCAAACTCGCGTTGGCACAGGCCTCACTCGTGCGAGATGACATCCGTGCGATGGGGCTCTCGGCCGAGCTGGTCGTGATTGAGACCACAGGAGATCGCGTTCAAGACCGTCCCCTGCAGGAGTTGGGGGGAAAGGGTTTGTTTACGCGTGAGATTGAGGCTGTGCTGATTGCGGGAGACATTGACATGGCGCTCCACAGTCTCAAGGACATGCCATACAAGATGCCGGATGGCCTGAAACTGGCTTGTTTTCCGGCCCGTGAAGATCCAAGGGATGTGCTCATCTGCCCAATGGACAATGTGCACGCCCTGGCGGATCTGCCGCAGGGTAGCACCGTTGCGACGGGCAGTTTGAGGCGTCGGGCGCAACTGCGCCGCATGCGACCTGATTTGCAAGTGATTGGGATCCGTGGAAACGTGGACACACGGCTACGAAAAGTACAGACGGGACACGAGGGAATGGATGCTACGATCGTGGCCGCTGCCGGACTTCGCCGCCTTGGATTGGTGGTGCCAGGGGCTGTTCCAATGGAGCGTGATCAGATGCTGCCCGCCGTGTGCCAAGGCTTGTTGGGGCTTCAAATTCGAGAAGATGACTCCGCGCTGATGACGCTGCTTGGCCCCCTAAACCATGCTGCTTCTGCAACGGCTGCTGAGGCCGAACGTGCTTTTCTTCAAACGCTTCAAGGGGACTGCAACGTACCGCTGGCGGGTCACGCCCTCGTTCGCGAAGCGTCCGTATCCATACGAGGCCTAGTCTGTGGTCCAGACGGTGAACCATGGCATATGGACGAAGTCACGAGGCCAGTGCACCAAGCAGCGAAGGCAGGGGAACAATTGGCCACTCAATTGCTTGAGAAAGGTGCCGCTGAGGTGCTGGAAAGTTGCCGTGGTTGAGAAGAAACAGCACTCCGTGGGGTTTGTCTCCATCGTGGGGGCCGGTCCGGGGGATCCCGAACTACTGACCCTCAAGGCGGAACGACGACTCAAAGAGGCCGATGTTGTGGTCACCGACGCGTTGGTCCCCATGGCGATTCCAGAGATCTTCTGTGAAAAGGCTCTGATCGTGGATCGACGCACAGTGGGCGATGGCAGCCAAGCCGCTATCAACAGTTACCTGATCCGCGAGGCGATGATGGGGCGCCGTGTGGTTCGCCTTAAGGGCGGTGATCCCTTCGTCTTTGGCCGAGGCGGTGAAGAGGCGTTGGCGCTCGTAGACGCGGAAATACCCTTCGAGGTAGTGCCCGGTGTTTCCAGTGGATTGGCAGTTCCTGCCTACGCTGGAATTCCGGTCACTCATCGCCATCTGTCATCCAATGTGCATTTTGTGACCGGTCACGAGGATTCGGCCAAACTGGAGTCCAGCATCCAGTGGGACCGTATCGTGGACAACGGCGGCACGTTGGTTGTTTTCATGGGCGTCCGAACGCTAGACGACTTAATAGAGCGCTTGGTCTCGTTGAAGGTCGATCCCACGACCCCGGTGGCCGTCATTGAATGGGGAACGACACCACGCCAACGCACCGTCGTTGGTGATCTCACGGACATTGTGAGCATGGTGGAGCGTGATGGCTTGGATCATCCGGCGCTTGTGGTTGTCGGTCGAGTGGTATCCCTGCGTCACAAGCTGGCTTGGTTCGATCAGCGTCCTTTGTGGGGCCGTCGCGTTCTTGTGACGCGGGCCAAGTCACAGGCACCGGAGTTGGTTCAGGCGTTGCGCGATGCCGGAGCGGGCGTGTTGCGTTTGCCGGTGTTGGCGTTTGCGCCACCCACCGACCCAGGGATCTTGGCGCGGGCTCTTGACGAGCTGGAAGAAGGGGATCGCATCGATTGGGCGCTGTTCACGAGTGCCAACGGCGTGGTGGAGTTTTGGAATGCGCTCAGTCGACGCAATTTGGACATGCGCGTGTTGGCAAATGCCCGCGTGGCTTGTGTGGGCCCGGCGACCAGTCGAGCGTTGGCAGAGCGTGGTATTCAAGCCGATGTGGTGCCGGAAGAGTCGCGTGCCGAAGGCCTGCTACGGTCGCTGCCAAGCGGAAATCGCATTCGCGGAATGCGTTTCATGTTGTTTCGGGCAGAAGTCGGTCGCGATGTGATCCCAGATGCTCTGCGTTCCGACGGTGGGATCGTGGATGTGGTACCCACGTATCGTACCGTTCGGACCGAAGTGCCTCCGGCTGCAGCACGCCAATATGTGGAGGCGGCGGACACCGTAACATTTACAAGCCCGTCGTCAGTGAATAACTTGGTGAGTATGTTGGGTGAAGAGGGCTTGGCTTTGCTGAGCGAACGAACATTGGCAGCCATTGGTCCTATCACGGCCAAGGCATTGGCGGCCAGTGGGCTTGTCGCGACGGTGGTTGGCCGAGTATATACGGTGGATGGACTGGTGGAGGCACTTGTAGACGATGTGCTTCGGCCGTAGCGTAGGCGAAGCAATTCGCGGAATTTAAGGAGTACTCATGGCGGAGTTGAAACAGCGACCACGGCGTCTACGCCGCACCGACGGCCTTCGCCGCATGATTCGTGAGAACGCACTCGGAGCCGATGATTTAATTCAGCCTCTGTTTGTCGTGCCTGGCAGCGGTGTGCGCCAAGAGATTTCATCACTTCGCGATCAGTTTCAATGGAGCGTGGACACGGTCGTCAATGAAGCGAGTGCGACCTTTGATGATGGTGTGTCAGCCGTGATTTTGTTCGGTATACCCGAGGAAAAAGATCCCCAAGGTACGCACGGATGGCGCCAAGATGGGATCGTGCAACGGGCGGTTGCGGCCATCAAGAAAAGCGTGCCCAGTCTGACCGTCATTACAGATGTGTGTTTGTGTGAGTACACGGATCATGGCCATTGCGGTGTGATCGATCCGGAACAAGGCGATGTCGACAATGACGCCACGTTGCCTCTGTTGGCCAGAGAGGCCTTGAGTCATGTGGACGCGGGGGCGGATATGGTGGCGCCCAGCGACATGATGGACGGACGTGTAGCGGCCATTCGACAGGTGCTCGACAAGGCGGGACACACGGCGATCCCCATCATGAGCTATGCCGCCAAGTACCACAGCGCATTTTATGGGCCTTTTCGTGATGCGGCGGGCTCCACACCACAATTTGGCGATCGCCTGGGATATCAAATGGATCCTGCCAATGGGCGAGAGGCGCTTCGGGAAGTCGCGTTGGACGTGGAAGAAGGGGCAGACATCATCATGATCAAGCCCGCGCAAGCGTATATGGACATCATTTGGCAGGTCCGCCAGCGGGTGGATTGTCCGGTGGCGGCCTATCATGTGAGCGGAGAATATGCCCAAATTGTCGCGGCTGCTGAACGGGGCTGGCTGGACTTTGATCGCGCCATGATGGAGGTGCTTGTTGGCATCAAGCGCGCTGGCGCCGATCTCATCTTGACCTACTACGCCCGAGAAGCAGCGCGGAAGTTGAGCGCACGCTAAATTGTTCAAGATCATGATGGTCGGCCGGAACCAGCGCGGTTGGATCCTACTTGGATTCTTGATAATGGGATGCGTGGGCTGTGGTTCGCCCCAATTCATACGGCTAAACGGTACCCCCCAGGAATTGATGCCCAAGGCGCTTGAGGCGGTTCAAAATGACCCCGGGGACGTGCAGGCCCGAGCCCGCCTGGGAGCCATCTACTTGGAACTCAAGCGCTGGGCCGATGCGGAAAAGCAACTTCAAGCGGCTCGAAGACTCTCTCCCAAGCACTCCGTCGTGTTACAGCTTCACGGCCGTGCCTTGACGGCGCTGGGTCGATTGTCGGCCGCCCACGAAGCCTATCAGGTTGCACTCACTGCCGATCCAACATGGCGACCTACCTACCTCAAGAGCGTTCTTTTAACGTGGGCAGACGCACTGCTCAAGCGCCTCGACACAAAACCCCGGCGCCCCGATGTGAAGTTGGTCTCCAGTCTGTCTTTTGAAATCCTAAGCGCGCTGGGAGAGCGTGGCGCTCGTTTGTTGGAATTAGAGGGTGATTATTGGTTCCGATCCGGGGCCAACCCGGGAGCCCTTCAGGCCTATGAGAGAGCACAAACGTTGCCAACAAAGCGGAGTGCTCTGGATTTCAAGATCGGGCGATGCAAGACGGCGCTCGGCGATATGGATCACGCGATCACGTCGTTCGACGCCTACATTGGCGCTTCCGAAAACCCGACCGAGAGGTTGAGTCGGCTACGCAAAGTTGCGGCGCATTTGGATGGTTCGTTTCGCTTCCGAACCGCTCGACGCTACTTTAAGGAAGCGATGCGATTGGCGCCCGAGGATCGCCAATTGTTGTG
>CAUZBV010000045.1:0-12907 GCA_963578115.1 Myxococcales bacterium | reverse complement strand
GGTTCCCCCTTCGCACGATGAACCCTGTGCGGCCGGGATACATGTTCTTGTTTCGGGCGAGCACCGTGTTGCGCAATCGACACCGGCACCATCACTACAATCTCCGTCCACCAGGCACGACCGTGTGTAATGCATGCGTTCATCCAGGTTCGCATTGCCGGTTCCAAAATGTTCCAGTGTGTCGGCTTGCTTCAAGGGGCTGGCTTTTAGAGTGAGCGAACCCTTGAGAGAATAGGTTTGCCCTTTGTTGACGATTGCATCACTCAAGTTGGGATCTTCGGTCAACGATGCGATGTCCATGACCAATGTCCAAACACCGCCCATTGTATAGCGAATTCGATTGGTGGCGTTGTTCAACGCTTTCTTCCGGTCCGAGCCTTCGGACGGTATCAGGTTGAAGTTGAGGAACTGGTAATGCCCACCGGTCAGACACGAAATCTGCTGCATTCGAGGGTCGATTGACTTGTAGGCTCGTGACTGGAAGTGGATGAACGAGACGTGCATGTCTCCTCCGGTTCCTGCAGCCACGCTTTGTTCAATCGTCGAACGGGTGTTCTCAAAGGTTTTGGACGCACTGCACGGCTCTTGCGATTGTGGTCCGGTGTTCGGCTCTACATTGTTGACTTCAAAGCAGTGCTGGAACGTTTCACTTTCGGGTCGGCACGTGTCGGGACCGTCGGTTAAGACGACCAAGTGCTTGGCAACTTGCTTCTTCTTCAACATATACGCCCAAACTTCGTCAATGGCGGTCCACAGGTTGCTTCGAGAGGCTCCTTTTCCCTGAAGAGCATCAATGGGTCCTGCCTCAGTCACAATGGCGTTCGGATCCGGTGGTGGACCGATGGCGTACGATTTGTCGTTGGAATAACAATTGTCGCGGAGGAATTGGCTGGTCTCTTCGTCGACGCCCGGATAATCGCAGATGACACGGACATTGGGCGTCTCGTCTTCACCGAACGCAAACACAATGACGGAATCCTCGGCGTTCAACTGGTTGATGAGGTTCTTGGCTGCGGCGAGGCGCAGGCTTTTCTGGTCGCTCTGGCATTCGCTGATGGAATCCCCGGTGTCAAAACTGCCCGCTTTGCCTTCGAGGCAGGAATCCGGATCCACGATGCCGGATGTAGAACCACTTTGGTCGATAATGATGGCCACGCCCACGGGAGTACCGCGTCCCTGGCCCTTCAGATGATCGGTAAACCCCAGCTCCTGGATCGAAACGGCTGGCTCGTCGACCTGCTGGCTGGGGATTTGACCACAATCAATCGGGGCGAGCGCTCCCCCATTGTGCGTTGACAGGCAATCCACGGTGAGATCGAAATGTTCCTCGCTCAGCGTTCCTTCACTGCCCAAATAAATAATATTCTTGTTGATGGGATCTTCTCCCGGTCGAATCTGCAGGTCACAGTCTTCTTTGGAACAATTGGATTCCTCAATGTTCCGATCGGTAGACTGCAAGACAAAATCCAGGCGGATCCGTTCTTCGTCACCTTTGCAGGCCGGCACCCATTGAGGGCCAAGCCCAGGGACATCCACTTGCTTGACCGGAGTCATGCCAACAAGTTGCACTTGGTTAAAATAAACCAAATCCAGGTGAATCGTAGCGGTCGAATCGCACGACATAAATACCAGGGCTCCAACGATGAGTCCAAGACTCGGGAGCAGGCGAATCAGCTTCCAATCAGACTGCTTCAACAGCACGCCTCCACATTCCGAAACGAATCGATCCAGGGCCCCGGATCGACCTATATCTTCTATGGTCTCGAGAACATAGGCTGGATTCTTCCAGCGTACGCTCGAGCGCACAACGGTTGGTATTTTGGTCGCTGGGGGGGGTCACGTCAACCCCCGAATCCCGGAAGAATGTCTGATTTGCTTAGAAAGACCGTTGTTTTGCAGCTTTTGAAGGTGGACAATCGTGGCTATGAACGGCAATTGGTTGTTCCCAATATTTTCTTGATCACATTCTTGATGCCGGGGGGTGACAAGTACAGTGCTTAGGATCGCGCAGAACCAGGGGTGGGCTTTTCGGTTGACCCGGTTTCATGCGAAAGCGTAGAATATCGCCGGTTACCGCTGCGTGTTGCAGCATAGAGGCGGTCTAGACAAGCAGGAGTACATGATGGTGCGGAAGCCAGTAGTTGCAGTCATTTCGAGAATTCTCCCAGCATTTTTTGTTGTGTTTGCGATCGCATGCGATGGCGATTCCAGCAACAGTAAGTTTGATTTGAGTAAGGAAGGGAGCATCCAACTCAGTTTCTCTCAGCAGCCAGCGGACAGCGCAGGGACGATGGAGGTGAAAAAGGGTGAGTTGAGCCCCGGAGAAATGGCCACATACACGATCACTATCGCCAACGTGGGTAATGGTCCGCTGACTGTGGACCAAGTCTACATCGAATACACAGCGCCACAGGTAGTGACCGAAGAGCAAGGCCCCTCATTTTCGTTGGGTGGTGGAACGATCAATGGAGGTGCGGTGACCATCATTGCGGATGAAGTCCCGTGGATCGGCGGGATGAACGTGTCTCCTGCGGATGCGTATGACTGGTGCGATTCAGAAGAGGCGATGGACTCGAGCAATTGTACGGGCGACGACATCGACGTGAACGTGAACTACCTGCGCTACGACGACGACTTTGAGCGCACGGCGACATTGGTGATTAAGAGCGACACCCGAAACGAAGAAAAACAAGAGATTCGGATCCCATTCGTCACTGTGGCGGGAGCGCCCGTGGCCAATGTGTCGCCGAAACTCTTGGACTTCGGTCAGGTCAACAAGGGTGACAGTCCGGTGAAACACATCACCATCAGCAACACCGGCTCAGACGTGCTGCTCGTCTATCAGATCTTGTTCCAGTGAAGCGACGATCTTTAGCGTGCAGTTTGCTCCTCAAATGCAAGATGCTGCCCAGGGTACATTGGTGTTTTTCACCAACGATCCGTCGGAACCTTCGGGCACGAAAGTCGATTTGACCGCCAATGAGCAAGGACCGTGCATCAAGGTCAATCCGAAGAAAGTGCAATTTGGTGGAAAGCTCGTCGGTGTCAAGTCCGTGCTTCCCATCGAGATCATCAGTTGTGGTACTGCGCCCTTGAGTGTGACCAAGATTCAGTTTGTGGCTGATTCGGATCCGGACTTCGCGTTGGATACAACGACGTTGATTGGCTTTGAAGATGGTTCTTCGCCGTCCAAGGACGGTCCGCTTGAGATTCCGATCAATCTGCAAGCCACGTTGAATGTTAACTATGTGCCGGCTCAGGAGAGTCCTCTGGGCAACGACGGCCAGTACATCAGCGACGTGGCGACCATTTTGATTGAGTCGAACGCCTTTGAAGCCATCCTGGAGATTGAGGTGACGGGTCTGGGCGTGACCAAAGTTTGTCCTACGGCGGTGGGCGTCATCCAGGAGGGCCAAGAGGTGATTCCGCAGACGGTTCTTCACCTCTTTGGCGATCAGTCGTTTGCGCCCGCCGGGGAAATCTCCAGTTGGAAGTGGACCGTGGAGCAACCCACCGGTTCCCAGTCGGCGTTCGTTCCCAGCGACACGTTCCCGAACCCCACGTTTGAGGCGAACACGGCCGGTACCTACGAGTTCAAACTGCATGTGTGGGACCAGGCCCAGGTGAAGAGTTGTACGTGGTGGGTGCAAGAGGTGGCGGTGCTGCCCGACGAGGCCATCCATGTGGAGCTTCTCTGGGCGACACCCAACGATCCCGACGAGACGGACGAAGGCCCGGAGGCCGGCTCTGACGTGGACTTGCACTTTGTGCATGATCAATACGCAAAGAGTGGTCCGGACTTGGACAACGATGGCCAGAATGACCCATGGTTTGATCAGCCCTTCGACTGTTTCTGGTTCAACGCGCATCCGAACTGGGGAAGTTTTGATCCGTCCATCGACGATGATCCCGGGTTGGATCGTGACGACACGGACGGTGCTGGACCCGAGAACCTGAACTTGAATATTCCGGAGAACGGAGCCACGTACCGCGTGGGTGTTCACTACTGGAGTGATCATGAGTATGGGCCGTCCTATTCGACAGTCCGTATCTACATCTGGGGTGTGCTGGTGTTTGAGGTGAAGGACGTGAAGATGGTCAACCACGACATGTGGAATGTGGCGACTATCGACTGGCCGAGCGCGAAGGTGTCGCTTGTTCAGTTGGAAGACGGTGGTTACAAGGTGACGCCAGATTACCAAAACCCCTTCTTCTTCCAGCCCTAGCGTCGGAATTGAACGACGAGAAGCCCCGGTGAGTGTTGCTCGCCGGGGCTTTTTTTATTGGCAGTTTGAAGGCGGAAAAACGCTGCGGATGGTGATTGACTGTGCTCTGTTCGTCGACATGTCGCGCACATAGAAAAAAGACAAGGGTTCGAAAAACTCCTTGCTCCACAGGGTCGCCAAGTGGTTCAATCCCATCGTTGCGCGGGATGGAGGTGGTTGATGCGGATCCGTTATGGCAGTGCAGTTCTCGTCTTTTCTTTGATTACTTGGTTTGGTTGCGGTTCGGATGGTGGCGGTGGTGGCTCGTTCCAACTCGGGAAGAGCGCCTCGATTATTGTTAATCCGGATCCCATTTCGTTCGGATCCATCGAAATCAACACCGAAGCGCGTGAAACGGTCACCATTCAAAATGGTTTTGAGTCGTCCGAAGATTTGATCATCGGCTCTATTTATCTGAGTGAGAATTCGTCGCCGGAGTTGAGCATTACGGACCCAGCGCACACCGTGCTGGCTCCGGGGGAGATGACCACCCTGGAGGTCGTGTATGTCCCCACGGACAGTACCTACGATTCGGGCAGTATCGTCATCAATTACAACAGCGCGACCGGCGCTCCCAAGATCATTCCCATCACGACTTTGCTTCAAACGGGGCAGATTGTGGCGACACCCTCGCCGATCTCCTTTGGAGCTGTGAGCACCGGGACCGTCAAAGTGATCCCCGTTCGCTTGCAAAACATGGGCTCCAACGCCTTGATGGTCGGCACGACCATTCTGGGTTTCACCTCGGATCCCACCTTTTCTGTTCAGGGTGCTTATGAGACGGTGAACGGAACGTGTACTGGTGTAGAGACGGGTGTTGCGCGGGCGTATCCCTTCCAAATGGGCCCCAGTGATGAGTACTGCGTGGACGTCGCTTACGTCCCGGTCGGCGGAGGCGCGCATGCGGGCTTGTTGCAAGTCTATCCGCCGCCAACGGAGGAGGACCCCAGCCCGAAGTCGTTGGGCGATTTCCCGGTCACCGGCACCGAAATCGGTCCCGAGATCAACATTAAACCCTCCACACAACTCGACTTTGAGGCTGTTCCCGTGGGTGTGGAGAAGGTGCTGACATTCAACATACAAAATGACGGCAACCAAGATTTGATCGTCAAGCAGGTCGTCCTGGGTGCAGCCGCAACCGAGCTTTTCGAAGCGGTGAGCCTGGTCAATGCGCCCGCTGCAGACACGGCCGTTCCGCCGGGTCAGGGCAATGTCTTGACCGTGTCCGTGGCGTTCAAACCCACCAAGACGTATCCCTTGTCCTTTACGGCTATCGGAACCATCGAGGTGTTTTCCAACGATGGCGATGAGGCCATCTCGACCGTGAGTGTGTTTGGCAATGTCGCTGCGCCGCAGCTGCAACTCACGCCGGCCGATGTGGTGGACTTTGGCGTGGTGGCTTTGAGCACGCCCTCGGTGCGTCCCTTTACATTGACCAACTTGGGCACCATTGATCTGAACGTGGCGAGCTTGGCTATCAGTCAAAACACCCCGGGTGTTGAGTTTGAGATTGTCGATGCGGGTGGGTTGCCGGGCGTCATACCCGCCAGTGATGCGGCCACCATCATGCTCCGATTCTCCAACAAAGGTGGACCCAAGGATGAAGTGGTCTGGGGCAAACTGAGCTTCCAGAGCGACGATCCGTCCGCCGCGACCGAAGTGAGCCTGAAGGCGAAACGCGCCGATGTGGCCCAGTGCAAGGTGGTGCTCAATCCAGTGAGCGTCAACTACGGCACCGTGCCTTATGGCTATGAGAAGACCATGTCGTTGAACATCATTAATGTGGGCTCCGCACCTTGTTCCTGGAGTCACGCGACGGTCCACGATGGTGCGGCCGGCCCCTTTGGTGGCATTGGAGGCTGTACCGCCGGACCGGTGAGCACGAGCAACAACTTTGCTATTGTCAATCAACCGCCGGCTGTAAAGGATCTCATCAAGCCGGGAATGAGTTGGCCCTTGGAGGTGAAGTTCGTTCCCCAAGGCAACATATTCAGCGGAACTTTTGACGACTTCAGCGGGATGGTCCAGGTGCATCTTTTGGACTTTGCCCAAGGGGTGGATCCTGTGGAGGTGACCTCGCCTCCGGGCGCACCTGGTCAGCAAGCCACCTGCAATCTGATGGGTAAGAGTGGAATCGCCAATATTGCGGCCATTCCCGGCGAGGTGGACTTTGGCTTGACGACGGTGGGCTGCCACTCGCAGACCACGGCGATCAAGATTTACAACACCGGAAAAGCGCCCTTGTCGTTGTGCAACATCAAACTGGAGGCGTGCTCGCCGGAGGTCAAGCTCAAGAGCGTGCCCCCCATTCCAGCGTGCGTCAACGGCGGTGGCGGAATCCTACTGACCATGAACAATCCGGTGGAGGTGGAGGTGGTGTATGCGCCCCAAGATCTCAACAAGGATGGCTGTGCACTGGTGATTGAATCCAGCGATTTGGACACGCCCGCTTTGACGGTGCCTTTGTCCGGCCAGGGAACGTACGACGACTTCCAGGTTGACGAGTTTACTCAATTGTCCGGTCAAGAAGTGGATGTGCTCTTCGTGGTCGACGACTCAGGCTCCATGAGCGACGAGCAAAATAGCTTGGCGGCCAATTTCCAGAGCTTCATTGGGTCGGCCACCAGCCAATGGCAGACGAGCTATCATCTCGGTGTCGTCACGACCGACATGGAAGAAGCCAATGATATGAAGGGCAAGCTCATGGGCGATCCGCGATACGTCCAGAACAGCAATAATATCAATTCCTTCAAGGGCAATGTGAAGGTGGGTTCCAGTGGTTCGGGTTCCGAGCGTGGATTGATGGCGGCCCACGCCGCGTTGTCCTTGCCGTTGACGGGCAAACCCAACCCCGCACAATCGTGTCAGATCGATGCGGACTGCAATGCTCCTGCCCAGTGTGTGTTGGAAGATGGCATCAAGCAATGCGGCGGATACAACATGGGATTCATACGCAAGGACGCAACACTGGAGGTGGTGTTTGTGAGCGACGAAGACGATCATTCGCCTGCAAACTTGTCCTTCTACATCGATTTCCTCAAGGCCATCAAAGGCTTCGCCAACGAAAACCTGATGCACGCGCATGCCATCGTCGGCGATCCGGGACAGGGCTGTGATGGGGCGGGTGGTCAAGCCGATCCCGGGGATCGCTATTACGAAGTGGCGATGCAGACCGGCGGTAAGTACCACAGCATATGCGACTCCAACTGGGCACAGAAGTTGGAAGACATCGGCGATGTGGCGTTCGGACTAAAAGTGCAATTCTTCCTCTCGCGGCCCGCCGTTCCGAACACGATCGCGGTGGCGGTGGACGGTGTTCCCTGTCCGGCCGGCTGGACGTACATCCAAGAATCGAACAGCGTGATCTTTGATGAGAACGGCGCTTGCATGCCTCAGGAAAATCAGTCGATCAGCATCAGCTACGAGGTCATCTGCTACTCGTCATAGCGCCCGTTGTTTGGAATGGAGCGCTGGCGCTCCTGCCCTTCATTTAGGCAGCTTCAGTGACACGGATCATGTTTTCCATCGCCACCCGGGCGTGGACGACGAGATCCCTCTGGTCCTCGTCGCTGAGGCGCTCACACCAGCCGGTTCGCTCGTTGACGGCGTCTCCAGGATAGACCCGATTCATCGTCGGCGCTTCGCCCTTTCGGAGCAGATCCAGGATGGCCACCAAATGGGGCGGATCATTGCGGCTCATGGTGGCGCATCCGCATCCCATGGCACGATGTTCCGGCTCGGGGATGTCTGCCATGTGAACCACATCCACATTTCGCAAGGCGGCCTGTTCGCGCGCATTTCGCACGAAATGCCCCTCGGTCGCTATCGCGAGCTGTTCACCGGGTTTTGCCAGCGCGACCTCTCGCCATAGATAGGCGGTGGATCCCGCCCCGTCCGCGGCGTCGACGACCGCCTTGGGGCACTCGGGATGCACCAGAACTCGTCGTCCACGCTCTTGCCAATAGGTCACGTGTTCGGGGCGAAACACCGTGTGCACGCCACAGAATCCACCCCATAGAATGAGATCGGCCTGATCGCATGCTGCCTGGCGTTGGCTTCCCAGATTGTTCCAGCCCAAATTGGGTTCGGTTTTGGGGCCAGGCCAGATGAACTGTTGGTCGGGGGAAATCCCGACTTTAGCGGCCGCGTTCTCTCCCAAGTGCTGGTCGGGAACGAAAAGGATTTTCTTGTTCTGAGAACGCGCCCATTGAAGGAGGATGTGGGCGTTGCTGCTCGTGCACACCGCACCACCGGTGCGACCGGCCAGCGCTTTGATTCGTCCGGATGTGTTCATGTATGCGATGACCATCAGCGCATCGCCATACCGTTCTTCGAGGGCGTCGAACACGGGTTCAATCATATAATCTTTGGCCATCATTTCCAGGGTGCAGCCTGACCGAGGGTTGGTGATGTAGACCTCTTGTTCGGGGCCTGCCAGGATCGCGATGGATTCGGCCATAAAGTGGACGGCGGACTCGACAAAGATGCGTGTTTCAGGATGGGCACGGGTCTGTAGGGCCAGCGCATACGAGTCGGCGACTTTGCCTCCGTAGCGCTCGACAAGCTTTACAATCTCACCGCCCATATAATAGTGAGCCAGCAACATCAGCTGATCGCCAAAGTGGTCCAACGCCGGCTCGATGTACCGGTCCATCCAGGGCAGTACAGTGATTGGAAGTCGATCCGGTAGCGCTAGATACTCCTCGGCGTAGGGTCGGAACTCCTCTTGATACCGATCGAGCGGAAGGTCCGTTTGACAAATGGGAATGTCGGGGCGAATCGATAATGCGCTGAGCTCAGACGCGTGGTCGACTTCTCCCTGGTAGCGTGGGGCCATTGGGGTACCCTTCTTGATCTATTTGCCGTCGAGGTCCATGTCGCTAATGTCGATGGAATCGTGGGTGTCACTGATGGACCGTTGAATGTTCATGCACAGCGCGTGCAATTTCATCAATGTTTCTGTGGGACGTGAATAGAGCGAATAAAGTTGTTTGTTGGCGTTTCGTATACGTGCCACCAGGTGGATGGAGATTTGGTCCAGGATTTTAAATGCGAATGGACTCCCCGCGTTAAAGAGGCGTTCGAAGTCATCCCGGGTGCACTCCAGCGTCATGACCCGAGTCTTTGCGGTGACCGTCGCCGATCGGGGTTTCCCATCGATGAGTGACACTTGGCCGATCATGGAACCCATTCCAGATTCCCCCAAGAGTTCTCGTACGTCCTCGTTGATCTCTTTGTAAATGGAGACCGTTCCCCGGCAGATGATGAAGAGAGAAAAACCTCGATCCCCCTCTCGACAGAGTTCTTCCGACGGAAGATATTCTTGGGTG
The DNA here is from genome assembly GCA_963578115.1 of Myxococcales bacterium. Classification (GTDB taxonomy): domain Bacteria; phylum Myxococcota_A; class UBA9042; genus CAUZBV01. Next base: position 3,312 of record CAUZBV010000045.1, on the reverse strand, counting down.
CGGACAATGGCCAGCAGGGTGTTCTTCTCACGCTCCGTAAGCCCCTGAAAAATGGGCACCGTGTCGATCACTTCCAATAGTTGTTCGACGCTCAACTCCATTGGTTACTCCGTTGGGGCATCGACCTGACGAGCGTGGCCGGCCAGTTGTTGATACCGCTTCTCCATCAGTTTCATATGCCGTTCGGGTTCTTTGAACACACTGCCAATCCGATCGTTAATGGCGCGTAGTCGTTCGCAAAGCATCGGTGCCATTGCCCGCAAGAGCTTGAACGCTGCCGGCCGAAAATTGGAACGTAGTTCGTCAAATTTGTCCTTCTGAATATGGAGAACGATGCATTGGGTTGTGGTCGTGACCGTCGCGCTCACGGGCGCGTCGTCGATGAGCGACATCTCCCCCACAATGTCGCCTTTGCCGAGGGTGGCGATGTGCGTGTCATCGCCTTGGTACAGACGAATGTGAATGCTCGCTTCGCCCTGCACGATGATGTAGGCACCGTGCCCGTTTTCCCCCTCTTCCAAGAGGACATGGCCACGGCGTGCTTTGAACATCTTGCTGATCGAAACGATCTCGTCGACCTCTTCACGCGCGAGCGTCTTGAAGATCGGCACAGCTTGGTAGAGTTTCGTATAGTCACGTTGGGCCAAAAGTATCCCCCTTGCGATGGCCCATACGGTACTATGATTTCAGCGATGCGGCAAACGGTCGGTCGCCCGGTGAGATGATTATCGTACGAGTGTGCGATCGAGTTCTAGAATGGCCTTATAAATCGCACGCGCGACTTTCTTTTGGTATTCGTGCTGGGTCAGCTTTTTGCCTTCAACCGGGTGGGAAAGGAAGCCGACTTCGACCACAATGGCGGGCATTTCCGCTTCTTTGAGGACAGCAAAGGGTGCCTGAAAAACACCGCGTCGCCGGGCCTTGAGATGGCGTCGAAGGTGGCGGAGCATGATTTCCGCCACTTTCTCCGAATCAGTGTGTGCCCCATATCGCTGGGTTTCATTGATGATCTTGTCGAGGAGATTCGGAGGGACATGATGCGACGGTGCCGCTGCGCCAGGGCGTCCATTCGACGATTCTTCCCGGGCCACCAGTTTGGTGATTTCGGTGCTGGCCGAATCATAGGCCAAGAAATAGGTTTCGACCCCATGTGACCGCTTGTTGTGGCTTGCGTTGCAGTGAATGGAGAGAAAGAGATCGGCTTGCACGTCATTGGCGATTCGAGTGCGTTCCCGAAGACCGACGTGTTTGTCGGTACGGCGTGTGAGTGTGACCCGGGCGTTGGTGTATTTGCGCAGGAGTCTCTCGACCTCCAGCGAGATGGGCAAGGTCAGGTGCTTTTCGTACGTACCGGTGACGCCAATGGTGCCCGGTTGATATCCACCGTGCCCTGGGTCGAGAGCGATGTGGACCACATTGCGCAGACGCACTTTCGCGTTCACGGAGCCGGTTGGCATCATGATAGTGCCGATCAACAGTATTATGGCGCTCCAGTTCGCACGCATGGGCACAGTGTATGTGGAGGGAGCGAGAGCACCAATTTTTTCACATGTTTCTGCGAGGCAGGCTTAGCTCTTGGGCTCTGTCTTTTTGGGTGGGATACAGCGGTTGATTGCCTCAAGGATGGGATTGGCGATGAGCCAATGGACCGCCTGGGTGGACAAATGAATGTTGTCTGATGCGCGGGCTTTGACCGTCTTTCCTTTCTTGGGGTGGCGGAAGAAGCGCACGGGGCGACCATTCTTTTGGATCGTTTTCTGGTAGCCATCGACGAAAAATACCGGGCCGTCAAAAGCGTTCACGCGGTCTCTCATGAGGGCGTTGACCATCGGGCCCCGACGCTCAGACATTTTGCCTTCAAAGGCGATGGGTCCCATCCAAATGACGGCGCGGCGTCGTTTCTTCCCGCTCAAGATTGCGAGCATGGTGTCGATTCGCTTGGCGTACTCTTCTTTCCATTGTTCCGTCCCAAACTTGATCCAACGACGGCCTTTTCGAATGGCTTGATAGTCGTTGGTCCCGAGGGCCACCACAAAGACTTTGGGCTTCAATTTGCGGGCGACAGAGCCTCCTTTCGCGGGCCAATCGTGAAAGTCCGGCCTCGCGAGTCCGCTGGAGGCTTTCCCCCACTTTCGGAAGGTGTGGCCTTGTTCTTTTAATCGTCGTTTCAGCATGGGGCCGAGGTCGGAGCCCATCATGGACGAGCCAATCCCGTAGATGATGTCACGCCCTTCCAGACCCTTGCATTTCTTGGAGGGTGGAGCGGCATGCCCAGTCACAGGATATAGCCACACACAAAGACACAGCGAGGCGATCAAACGCAGTCTCAACAACCGGGGGCGATGCGCTTCTGTCATGGGCTGTGGCCTCTTGTCTCCTGTCACGGTAACCGTGCCTTGCAACACGTGTTTTGTCGGGTTGCGCAACTTGGATCGTGTGTACGTACCAAACCTACGCCCATTTTGCACAAGGAAACAACGGATTCTTCTGGTTGATTCCCATTCTTTAACCATTCTGTTCGTGGTATGGAAAAGCGTCTTTTTTGAGGCAAGTGATGAAAGAAGAGGCACGATGAACTCCAACGAATCCAATCGACCCTACGAAAACCTCCTCGTGGAACAACGGGGTGCAGTGGGACTCATTACGATCAACCGCCCCGATGTGCTCAACGCGTTGAATGTGGGGACTCTTCAAGAGTTGCGGGATGCCCTGCTCGCCTTGGCGCACGAGCCATCCGTGCGCGGCATTGTGCTGACAGGGGCGGGCCCCAAGGCGTTTGTAGCGGGGGCGGATATAGCGCATTTGGCGAGCTTGGGTCCGCGAGAGGCCCACCAGTTTTCGGAGCTGGGCGAACGCACCTTGCGCAAGATTGAGATGCTGGAAAAACCGGTGATTGCTGCGGTGAATGGTTTCGCCCTCGGTGGGGGCTGCGAATTGGCTCTGGCATGCGACGTGATCATCGCGTCGAGCAAAGCACGCTTTGGCCAACCCGAAGTGAATCTTGGGGTTATCCCTGGTTTTGGAGGCACCCAGCGTTTGTCCCGGTTGGTCGGGAAGAATCTCGCGCGGTACATGTGTTTCACCGGCGACATCTTTGATGCCGAGTGGGCGCATCGTGTTCAAATTGCAGCGGAAGTGGTCGAGCCGGAGAATTTGTTGCCCCGTTGCTTCGAGATTGTGGAAAACATCGCGACCAAAGGCCCGTTGGCTGTTGCCGCTGCAAAACGTGTGATTCACATGGGCTACAATCTCAACCTCGATACAGCCCTGGAGATGGAAACTATGGCCTTTGGAAGCCTCTTCGCGACGGAC
>CAUZBV010000044.1:0-13057 GCA_963578115.1 Myxococcales bacterium | reverse complement strand
ATGATCTGGTTGGGAAACTCCAAGAACGCTCTTTTAAGGTGCGTGTGCAGGCCGCGTTGCTCCTGGGTACACAAAAGCAGCAGGCCAATCGTGTGGTTCCTCCCCTCGTCCGGGGGCTTCGGGATCGTCATCGCGCCGTGCGTGCCGCCTGTGCAATGGCGCTGGGGCGACTGGGAGAGGTTGCAGCGCTGCCCGCGTTGAGTAGCGCACTGGAAGACGATGACCGTACTGTCGTTCGCAGCGCGAAAGATGCGATGGAAAAAGTAGTGAAGTCCTTTGTTCGAAATCGGGGGCCATTCAAGGCGACGCACTACAACGTCACCATTGCGGGTCTCCGCGACGCGACTGGCAATGGATATACCGGGATTCTCAAAGACACGACGCTGGAGACGTTGTTGAACTTGGATCTGACCAATCTGACGGTTGGGTCCGGCGCTTCGTTTGACGAGGAAGAGACGAAAAAAACCCCCACGCGCCGTGTGGACCTGGATCTGAGTGGTGATATCGTGTCCTTGTCTGAAAAACGATGTACGCTCAAGCTTGTCTTGGCACTACGCCCCGGTGGATATGTGATACATAGTTGGAAGGTCATCACGGGCAAAGGGAAGACAATGGATGAGGCGCTTCGGGTTGCAGTGGACGCCGCTATTCAGCAGTTTCTACGTTTCTTGGGGAAATGACAGCGCAACGTATGCATAGGAGACAGGAGCCTTGACGTCCAACAACGAGAACCAACAAGCCGGGCGAAATCGACGGTCGGTTAAGAATTATCTCATCAATCGCCGCTTTCAGTTGCGGTGGATCAGCTCCATTCTTGTGTTGGCACTGCTGATCTTCATTACGTTGGGAGCCTATATCTATCTGTCGGGCACGAATCAAACGGAAATGGCGGAACAGTTGAGTGAAGAATGTTATGCCCAACTGGGATACGACGCGGAAGCACTCAAGGCGGTCATCAATGAACCCAATGAAGCCTACGATCAGACCGTTGTTTGGGCCTTGGCCATTGTAGGGAGCGCGATGGTGTTGATGTTGGCTGGGCTGGCCATTATGCAAACCCACCGTGTCGCGGGACCCATCTATGCGTTGTGTCGATTCATGGAAACGGTCACCAAGGGAAATTTTCGGGTTCCACGTGCGCTTCGCAAGGGAGATCACTTCCAGGAGGCCGGCATCGCTCTGCGAGATCTGGTGCAATCACTCCGGGAGAAAGAGCAGGCGGAGATCGAGAGTTTGGCTGCGCTAGAGTCTATGGATGGCATGCCCGATGGTGCACGCGAGCAGCTGTCGGAGCTATTGGCCAAGAAACGAACCAGTCTTGAATAGCCGGCAGCCGGGGGGCAAAGTGGCCGTGATGGGCCACGGCTATTGGGGCAAGAACCATGTCCGAAATTTCCATGCCCTGGGTGCGTTGGCTGTGGTGTGCGATCGGGATCCTGAACGTCGTTGCGCAGTAGAAGAAGTCTATCCCGGGACACTGACATGCGCGGATGTAGAGGACGTCTTGTCGATGGACGTTGTGCAAGGTGTCGTGTTGGCCACGCCGGCTGAGACGCACGAGACCTTGGCACTGAGGTGTCTGGAGGCAGGTCGCGACGTATTGGTCGAGAAGCCCTTGGCGTTGACGGTTGCCGGCGGGGAACGCCTGGTCTCCAAAGCCCGGGAGTGCGGACGCATTCTCATGGTGGGACACATCTTGGAGTATCATCCCGGGATTCAGGCACTGCAGGACTTGGTGGCATCGGGAGGTGTGGGAACACTTCAATACGTCTATTCCAATCGACTCAATCTAGGCAAGGTGCGTCGTGAGGAGAACATTTTGTGGAGCTTTGCTCCCCATGATGTGGCCTTCATGTTGCGACTGTTGGGAGAGATGCCGGTGGAAGTAGCGGCCAGCGGTGGCAACTACGTACATCCCGAAATTGCCGATGTCACGGTGACCACGTTGGGCTTTCCTGGTGGTGTTCGCGGACACATCCATGTCAGTTGGCTTCATCCGTTCAAGGAACAAAAACTCGTGGTTGTGGGCGACAAAGGCATGGCGGTGTTCGATGATCAGAAAAAGAGCTTGGAACTGTACGAGCACGGTATCGAGTGGGTAGGGGAGGTGCCGGTGGCGCGAAAAGCGGAGCCGAAGCAACTGCCGTATCCCGACGCGGAGCCGCTTCGCGAGGAATGCCAAGCGTTTCTCACCGCGATTTCAACCCGCCAGCCGCCCATCACCGATGGGGACAGTGGCTTGCGGGTACTGCGCGTATTGAGTGCATGTCAAACCAGTATGGAAAAGGGAGGCGTGGTCGAGCAAATGGGTACCACAGAAAATGGATATTATCGGCATGCCACCGCCATCATCGATCCAGGTGCTACCATCGGAGAAGGCACGAAAATTTGGCATTTTTGTCATGTAATGGGCAGCGCCAACATTGGACGGGATTGCATCTTGGGACAGAACTCTTTTGTGGGTGAACTGTGCGTGATTGGCAACCGGGTCAAGATCCAAAACAACGTGAGCATCTACCAAGGGGTTGAGCTCGAAGACGATGTGTTTTGCGGTCCTTCGATGGTGTTTACCAACGTGCGCAATCCACGGGCCCACGTGGAGCGAAAAGAGGCCTTTGAACGCACTCACGTTGGGCAAGGAGCTACTTTGGGCGCCAACTGCACGGTGGTTTGTGGCAACAACATTGGCCGATACGCCACCGTGGCCGCAGGGGCAGTGGTCACCAGTGATGTACCCGACCATGCGTTGGTGATGGGTGTGCCCGCACGTCCTGCCGGTTGGATATGTGCCTGTGGAGAACGGTTGGCGTCCACGGCGGATCCGCCTCAGGCCGGTCTGTCTTGTTCTGAGTGTGGCAAGGGCTATGTGTTGGAAGACAAGGGGCTGCGACTCGAACCCAGCGAAGCATGACTTTAGTCTGTGGGCGGTGGACCCAAAACGCCACGGCCTTCTGCGCCCAATCCTGCTTTCGACCGTTTTCGAAGGAGCATTTCCACTTGATGCGCCGTGAGGGTGTCGACTTGGCCCACCTGCAACGCGACCTGTTTAATCTTGGCCAAATGCTCCACCAACTCCATGCGTAGATAGGCTTGTTCGATGTCTTTCCCGATGGTCAGCACGCCGTGATTCTTGAGGATGATCGCGTCGTAGTGTTGGAGATATCGAATGATGCGTTCTACCTGTGTCTCTGACCTTGGCATCTCGAAGGGGAGGGTCGGAATCGCGGCACCCAAACTCACGACCGCTTCGGCCAAAATGGCCGTTTCTACCTCTACACCCGCCACGCTGAAGCCTGTTGCAGTCGGTGGATGGGCGTGAAGTACTGCGGTCGCATCCGCGCGTGCCGTATAGGCCGCTTGGTGCAAGTCGAGCTCACTAAAGACGCGCCATCGACCTTGCAGTTTCTTGCCATGATGGTTGAGAACCAACAGGTCGTCTTCCCGAATTTCACCTTTGGAGAAGCTCGTTGGGGTGGCCAATATGCGTTTGCCCGGTAAGCGGCACGATAGGTTGCCATCGTGGTTGGCCACCCACCCACGCTCCCACACTTTGTGGCACCAATGAATTAACATTCGCTTGAGGCCGGGTACAGTGGTGGGTTTTACCGCCATGGGTTACTTATACCAACGCTACAGGGTCTTAGGAGGGAACATGCACTCCGTCCACAATGCCGACGATCAGACGGCGGATCGGCAACTCTTTAATCCCAAGAATTTGGCGAATGCCGCTGCCTTCACTCAAGACAAGAACCCGATCGCCCATCCCTGCTTGGGCATTGTCGACGGCCAGGAAACTGTCGCCATCGTCCTGGCTATTCTCGTCGAGGGGTTGGACGATCAGCACAGTCCGCCCCTGGTACGTGGGGTGTTTCACTGTACTGACCATATTGCCAATCACACGACCGTAAATCATGGGGCGTCCTCGCTGAGCGTGACGGCGTCCACAATGCCTACAATCGCACAATCGACGGGAACAAATGTTGGATTGAGCGCCAATGCAGCTTCTCTTGAGCTCGCTGTATGGACGATGTCACCAGGACCGGCCTGCACAGCGTCAACGGCCACTACAGGGCGTCCTTGAGGCCGCTGACGATGGTCCAGGGGCTGAATGATCAGCATCCGCTGGCCATCGAGGCCTTCGTACTTCTGGTTAGCGACAACCGTTCCTATGACTTTGGCAAGCTTCATTCGTTGGTGGCGAATTCTCACCTTCCATTACCGGGCGTGTCAACTGTTACGTGAGTGGGGTGTTGCTGTGCTCCCTTTGCTCACCTTGATCCGGGACGGGAAGGACAGGACAAGTGCGCCGATGGATGGCCAATGCAACCAGGCCGATCAGCACCGCAAACCAAAGGGTGCACAAGCGAATCAGCATGGCTCCGGCTGTGGCAGTGGTTCGGCTGGCAGTGACTGGGAAGACTTTGTAGGTCAGGCCGATGAGGCTGCCTTCGGTGACACCCAGCCCACCGGGCAGCATGGTCACCGCCCCAAATATTGTGGCAAAGGCATATACGAAAGTGGCTGTGCCCAGGTCTATCTCGACCCCAGGAAGGCCACGAAGCACCAGATAGTACCCCACGCATTCACAAAACCAGGCCAGTAGACTGAGTAAACTCGTGAGCAACAATGGAAGCGGACGGATGAGCTGGGCCATGGCGTCAACCATTTGTTCCAGCTTGGGTGCGAAGCGATCTCCATAGGGTAGTCTCGCCAAGAGTCGGATGATGGCGTGAGATAAAGTAGGGGACGAAGCCACGGCCACACACACGACCGTACCCACCACTGAAACCACCAGCACGCCCATTCCATAGCGGGTGAAGACCACTCCGCTGGCCGCCAAGACGATCAAGGCGATGAAGTCAGTGAGGCGTTCTGCAATGACTACAGAGGCTGTCTTTGTGGCTTCAACACCCGCGCGGTCACGCAGCAACACGGCTTTGAAGAGCTCTCCAAATTTCCCCGGAGTAATGGCCATGCTGAGTCCGCTCAAAAACACGAGACCGCTGTCAATGAGGCTCACGTGGGCGCCAATGATCCGAAGATAGACATGCCATTTGATGAAACGGAGTCCGTAATTGACCAAGGTGAGAGCAAGGACGGGCCCAATGAGCCACCAAGTGAACGTGTGCAAGCTCTCGATGAGGCTTTGAACATCGGCGTACAAGCCCATGATGATGAACACCAGTATGCCCAGCGCCACACCAATCAGAAGTTTTCGGAAGAGTCCAGTCACGGTGATTGCGAGGGGGATCCTGATTGGCTCGAAATGCCACAGAGACGAGCATAGTCGGCATCTTGGTCAGCGACGTTTTTCATTCGGTCTTCGAAGAGTGACAGCCGTTGGGCGAGTCCGTCATTGCCGGTGACCTGCGCACGCAATTGAGCCATCAGGGTTGGGAATCCCCCGGGCATTCGTGCATCGACCATGCGTTCCAATTGCGCCAGCGCTTTCTCGGGTTTGTTTTCGTGGAGGGCACATTGTGCGAGGGCATCGCCCAACCACACGAGCTCCTTCGTCTTTTCTTGGGCATGCATTACTCGGATACAGGCTTTGTCAGCCCCCCGATCCTCGTATTCACGATGAAACCCATCCAGCATCTCCAGGATCGACAACTCGTTGCTCGAAAGCTCCGCAGCGGGTCGATACGTGTCGTTGCTCAGTGCCGCCCGCAATGCGACCGTCGAGGCTCGCTTTCTGTTGCCGTCCAAGCGTTTTGCTTTCTCAGCGAGTTCGGCGCTGGAGACACCGAATGGTCCAAACCAGTTTGGGTTGTCGATGGCCAACTGGCTCCAGTTGTTGACCACCACGTCGATCAACGAGTTTGAATCGAGGGAAGTGGGCAATTCGGTCTGATGGGGACGTTCGACCAATCGCGTCCAGGCCATCAAACCGACCAGATACCGAATGTTCGGATCCTTGTTTTCCTGAGAGGCCATGCGCCCTACCAATGTACGAAGTTCTTCACGCACTTGACTGGGCAGGGGTTCACGATATCCAAGGATGAGCCAGCGGTAGACCGAATAGCCGGGCTTTTTCTTGTCGGCCAGCCGGTGAAGAACGAGCTGTTTGTACAGATAGTACGCCATGCTCGGCCCACTACGACCGATGATGGCATGTTCCCAGCGGTCATGGTCCGTGTGGCTGGACAATACGACGGGCGTTAAGTTCAATGGCTTCAGCTGAATGCGATCCGAGGATGGCCTTCGCGGATCAATGGACGGATCGCTCGCAAGCCGTTCTGGTTGGGCACATGCGCTCATGCCGAACACCGAAATCCACAGGGCATGCAGTATGAGACGCCTCATTGTACGGACTCCAAGAGCGCACGAACGCACAGTCCATTCACTGGATGAATGGCTTCCGGCGCCAACTCTACCAGCGGCTCCAGCACGAATCGCCGTCGGGTCATTTCCGGGTGTGGCAGTGTCAAGGAAGGGGAATCAGTGACTTGGTCTCCGACCATGAGCAAGTCCAGATCGATTGAACGAGGCCCCCAGCGAACTTCACGGGTCCGGTCGCGCCCGAGAGACGATTCGATGATGTGTAGCAATACCAGCAGACACTCTGGCGACCAGTCACTTTCTGCGGCCACGACTGCATTGACAAAGTTTGGCTGTTTGATGTTGCCGACGGGAGTCGTCACCCGCAGGTTTGACACGCGAACGTTGCGAAACGCATCCAGAGAATTGAGCAGATCCACGGCTTGCTGGAGCTTGCCATGGGGGTTGCCTACGTTCGAACCAAGTCCCACAAATATCGGTACACAGGAGTGCAGTGTATCGTCCTCAGCCGGCCATGTTGGTTGACACGGTCCAGGTCGTCTGTTAAACCGCACGCATGGTTGGCATGCAGTCACAATCATTCATTTCCACGCGCTTTTTCTCAGGGGGCGTGTGCCTCCTGATTATGGTCTTCTTTCTTTTGTGTCAACCGGCACCGGCTTGGGCTAGCGAGACAGAAGAGTTGCCCGGTGTTGATTTGAAAGATCTAGACAAGGACGAAAAGAAGCTGCTCTTGGACATTTTGGACAACCAATTCGATCCTTGCGGCAAGCCTCGAAGTTTTACGGATGCCTTGAAGGATAGGGGGAGTTGTAAGACAGCGGTGCCGTTGGCCAATTTTTCGGTGGGCCTGGTACAGCAAGGTTTGAGCAAACGCCAAATTGTGCGGGCGTTGCTCAAAGAACAAAAACGCCTGAGCGTTCGCCACACGTTTACTCTCAAAGGACGGCCGTCCATCGGTCCGGGCAAGGCAAGAGTGACCGTTGTAGAATTCAGTGACTTCGAGTGTCCGCACTGCAAAGAGGTGTCTCGCGCGCTCAAGAAACTCATCAAAGGTCGTGACGTTCGAATCGTGTTCAAGCAATACCCACTGCAATTCCATGAGAACGCTCGACCGGCGGCTGTCGCCGTAGTGGCTGCCCATTTCCAAGGAAAGTTCTGGCCGATGCACGAGCGCTTGTTCGCTGATCAAGACAAGCTCAGCGAGAAACACATTCAAAAGCTCGCCAAGAAGGTAGGGCTCGACATGAAGCGGTTCAAGGCCGACCAGGCTCACGCACGATCGATGGTTGAAGACGATCGAATGGAAGGCGAATTGGCAGACATCGAGGGGACGCCCACCTTCTTTGTGAATGGCCAACAGGTGGAGTACGAAGATTTGGATGCTCGTATCAATGCGGCGCTGAAGAAGAAATAATCGGGGAATAGCCATCGGATTCGGTGGGTTGTTACAGGGGGTCAACTGCGGACATGAGTCATGGATACCGAGCCGTCTTGTTGTCGTTTGTCGTTCTCACCTTGGCATCCTCAGTGGCTGCAACAGGGCATACGGATCCCCCCGCCAAATTTCCCATCTATCCGGTTGTGATCCAGACGGACAAAGACGCGTATACCGGCAAAGACTACATCCACGTGGCCTTAGAGAATCGAAACAAGACGGCCATTTGGGTTCAGCCATTTGTGACCATCGATCGGAGCAACGGGGATGGAACCTACGCACCGGTCTATCGACTGCTTGTCGCCAGTCAGTGCCCCAAGACGGTGCCCGAAAAGCCGGCCTGTGTGCGTCTGAAACCCGGGCAGCGACTGGAGTTGGTGCCCTGGGATTGGAATACCGGAGGCTATCACCAGTGTCCTCCTCGACGGCCTGGCCATCGCGCTTTCAAAGGTGTTCATCGACTCCACGCCCTATGGTGTACGGATCGAGCTCCCATCGATGGCATTAGTCGCATCAAGCACGTAACATTCGAATAAAGCCAGCCCCAACGGTGAGTTGATTAGGGTTGGGTCGGTTCACCGTCGCTTATTTCGGCAAGGTAGGATACATGTCGGGTATGAAAGAGCTCAAACCGTTGAGAAGAACCAAGACCCTGTTGTTCTTGCTGAGTGTTCTGTGGGCCTGTGGCGACCCATCGAGCAATGGCACGGACCTGCCGGGCGCCGCGATGGAGCCGGATGGCGTCGCGGTGCGTGCAGACACGAGAGCCCCTGGGACGACCGAGACGACCGAGACGGCCGGAGCGCCGGTGTGTCAGCCCGATTGTCCGGACGGCGTCTGCCGTGTGGACGGTTGCGGCTCCCTGTGTCCGGCTTGTGCCTCCCTGCCTACACCCTATGGCGATGACTGTTCCATCGAGGGCAAACCGGCCGAGCCCAGCGCCATGACCGTAGAGCCAGCGTTTCAATGGCTCAGTTTCACCTGGCCCGTTCAGGTCACGCATGCTGGCGATGGAAGCGATCGACTGTTTGTGGTCGAAAAGACGGGACGGATCAAGGTGTTTCCAAACAACCCGAATGTCACTTCGGGAGAAGTCGGTGTGTTTCTCGATCTGTCGGACCGTGTGAATTCGGGGCCCAACGAAGCCGGTTTGCTCAGCGTCGCCTTTCATCCATCGTACGCGAGCAACGGGCGCTTTTTTGTGAACTACACCGGCAAGATGGCAGGGAAACTCACGACCTTTGTGTCTGAGTTTCACGTGTCAGGGAGCGACTCCAATCAGGGTGATCCGAACAGTGAGATTGTGTTGATGACCGTTGCGCAGCCTTTTAGCAACCACAATGGCGGTCAGGTGGCCATGGGACCGGACGGGCATTTGTACATCGCGCATGGCGATGGTGGATCGGCGGGTGATCCCTATGGGCATTCTCAATCATTGACCTCTCTTCTTGGCAAGATGCTCCGCATTGACGTGGATACGGTGTCGGAGGGCAATCCATACGGCATTCCGGCAGACAATCCCTTCGTGGGAATGAACCCATCCCAGGCGCGGCCGGAGATCTTCGCATGGGGTCTTCGAAATGCGTGGCGCTTCTCGTTTGACCGACTGACAGGCCAGCTATGGGCAGCCGATGTCGGTCAGGACGCGTGGGAAGAAGTCGACATCGTCACCAATGGACGCAACTACGGTTGGAACATTATGGAAGGAACCCATTGTTTCAAACCCGCGTTCAACTGCGATGAAGAAGGCCTTGAGCCGCCTGTATTGGAGTATCCTCATTCGGTGGGTGAATCGATCACGGGCGGCCATGTGTATCGCGGCACGCAAGATCCAGCTCTCTTTGGGGCCTATGTGTACGGCGATTACGTGTCCGGAGCGATCTTTGCGGCTCGTTATGAAGAAGATGAAGACGTCACGGTGACCCCACTGGCACAAACAAACCTCAACATCAGCGCTTTTGGACAAGATGAAGCCGGTGAATTATTTGTGGTGCATTACTCGTATTTTCAGCCGTCCAAAGGTCGGCTCTACCGGCTGATCCCGAAGGCGAACCCGGGCGCAGAATCCTCCTTTCCTCTCACGCTCTCCGAAACGGGATGCTTCTCCGATTTGGCGTCGCTCCAACCGGCTCAAGGGCTCTTGTCCTATACGGTGAATGCGCCGCTTTGGCACGACGGTGCACAGAGCATTCGCTACCTCGTTCTTCCTCCCAACGGTATCCTGGAGCCCAAGACACCCGGGGCGTGGTCATTGCCTTCGGGCACTCGGCTGATCAAGACCTTTGTCTACGAGCAAGTGGTGGGGCCGCCTGTGCGGGTAGAGACCCGGATCCTCTTGGTCGAAGACGACGGCGTGCATGGCTATAGCTACCAGTGGAACGATGATCAGACCGACGCGGTGTTGTTGAGCGCAGATGCGGTAAAGAGCTTTGTTGTCGATGGGCAGTCGCTGGCGTGGCACTATCCGAGCCGATCCCAGTGTCTGAGTTGCCACACCGAAGCGGCTGGCGGGGTCTTGGGTTGGCACACCGGCCAACTCAATCGAGAGCACACGGATTCTGGCGTGACCACCAACCAATTTTTTGCCTGGAAGCAGATGGCGCTGGTGTCCCCCGAGATCGCTTCGGATGTTGTGTATCCACCCGCGGGCGACGCGAATGCTTCCGTGTCGTCACGGGCACGAGCAGCACTCTTTTCCAACTGTGCGGGTTGTCACCAACCCGGCGCGTCGCCCACGACCGATCTCGACCTGCGTTATGAGACGCCGCTCAATGAAACCGGCACGTGTTTTGTGAAGCCTGACAAAGGCGATTTGGGGGTCGAGGATGCGATGCTCATCAAGCCAGGAGAGCCCAATAAATCCACGGTCTATCTACGAATGAACACGCTGGGTTTCGAGCGAATGCCCAACTTGGGGAGCTTTGTCATCGACACCGAGACGGTGGCTCTGGTCAAGGAGTGGATCGAAAGCATCGTTAGCTGCAACGCGCCCTAGTCCAAAAACCAGCACTATTCCACGCCGCACGACGCACGTTCACAACCCTCCGCAGCCGCCTGACCCCTCCCACGTGCCATGAGCACGCCCTTCGGGGTGACGTTCGCGCCCCTGCCGCCGGACAGCGCCGCGCTCGCACGCCCCACGCCGCGTTCTATCGCTTGTTTTGGGACTAGTCTATACGCTGATCGATCCTTGGCGGAAGCCGCTGCTACTGATCTTGATATTGACCAAGGCGGGTTTCCCTGCGTTGAACGCGCGCTCCAAGGCGGGGGCTAAGTCGGCGCACGTTTCCACATATTCGCCGTGTCCCCCGAGGGCTTCGACCACTTTGTCGTATCGGGTGTAGTCCAGTGTTGTCGCGACGATTCGGTCCTTGCCGTAGAGTTCGCGCTGCCCACGTAGGATTTGAGTCCAGGCCGCGTCGTTGCCAATGATGCCCACCACGTTGATGTTTTGACGGACCATGGCTTCGAACTCCATGCCATTGAGGCCAAATGATCCGTCGCCATACATGATGATGACTCGGCGTTCGGGGTGGGCCAGTTGTGCCGCCATGGCGTACCCAGGGCCGACGCCCAGCGTACCGAGTGGGCCTGGATCCATCCAGGTGCCGACGCCATGTGGTTTTAGGACGTATGCGGCGGTCGCTACAAAGTCACCACCGTCGCCGATGAGAATGTCCCCGGGACGCACAAAACGGTCCACCTCAGCGCATACGCGCAAGGGATTGGGGGGATCACTCTCTTCGGCCATTTCAGCCCGCATTTTTGTCCACTTCTTGTCTTCCGCTTCATTCAGTGTTGTGCGCCACGTTGCCCACGAGGCGGCCTTGCCGGCCGCAACGCCACCGGTGAGTGCGTTCAGGACAAGTCCTGTGTCCCCCACAATGCCTACGTCCACGCCGTCCACACGGTTCCGACCGATTTCAGAGGCATCCAAGTCCACTTGAATCACGTTGGCATCCGCATTGATGACCGGCTGAGTCATGCGGAGCATCAGTGTCCCCGCTTGGCCGCTCTGTGTCCCCGGCTGTATGGGTTTGGACTGGCCATAGCCCAATCGAAAATCGAAAGGTGTGCCGAAGATGAGGAGACAATCGGTTTGTTTCAGCGCGGTCCGACGCGAGCGATTCCGGAAATGTGGGCTCTTTGGATCGATGAGTCCCCGCGCCATGCCGTTGACGTAGGTCGGAATGCCTGTTTCTTCCACAAAACGCTGGAGTGTTGTCTGTGGTTCGAGCGACCAACGAAGCTGTGAACCCACGACGGCCAGAGGGCGCTCGGCTTGGTTCACGAGGTCCAGCGCTCTCTCCATATACGTTGGATCCGGTGCGGGTCGGGCGGCGGTTCGATAATTGCTATGCAGTGGTACTTGGTCCGGATCGACAAATTCCATGAGCACATCGATAGGTACTTCCAGAAAAACAGGGCCGGGTACTCCAGAGGTCGCTTTGCGAAAGGCAATGCTCACGTACTCGGCCAACCTTCGTGCTTCATCCACTCGGGCAGACCATTTTGTGACGGGGCGCATCAACTCTACGTGGTCCATGTCTTGGAGCGATCCCATGTGGGTGAACACACGAGGACCGGCCCCCCCAAAGACCACCATCGGCACGCCCGCGCGGAAGGCGTTGGCGACCGCCGTGAGTGAATCGGTGACCCCTGGCCCAGCGGTGACGGCGCACACCCCCGGAGTTCCCGTCGCACGTGCCCAGCCATCGGCGGCGTGGGCGCTGGTTTGTTCATGGCGCGTGTCGACGACCCGAATGCCCTCGTCCAGGCAGCCATCGTAGATACTCTGGATGTGTCCACCGCAGAGGGTGAACAGGCATTGTGTTCCTTCAGCCTTGAGTGCTTTGGCTACCAAGCGTCCACCGTGAATCATCGTACGTCCTCCGATCGGTTTCGGCAGACCCTATCGTTTGGATTGCCTCTTCGTCAATGTCTGGTATTGGCTGGACTTGGTGCCTAATCGATGCGCGGTAGCCCGTATTTTGTGAGCGACTTCAAAAAGGCCATGTACACGACGTACGCCGCTGTGTTGCTGAAGATGGCGAAGTGATCGTCGTCTTTGAATCGGGCGAGCAAGGAGGTCCCGTACACGTTGGGCCGAGTCGACCAGTTCCCCACAATGGGGGGGGTTACCGGTTGCATACCCAACAACGTGTGTGCCACCGACTCTTGGGCGGTGTCCTTTAGAATGGGAATTCGGGCAGCGGCGGCCAAGTTGTCTGTGGTCAACGCTGGGGTTTGCTCGTCGAGGGTTCCTTCGGTCAATAGAATGTTGACCGGCGGGCGGCCATCACCTGGGTCCCGGTAGAGCGGCGCGTAGGTGAGCGG
>CAUZBV010000043.1:0-13189 GCA_963578115.1 Myxococcales bacterium | reverse complement strand
CACTCGGGCATCCTGACCTTGCCAGCGTACTTGCTTCGATTTCAAACGGACCGAGCCCGCGCCAACCGATTTCGGATCGCGTTCACCTACCAATATTTCATTCCGCCGGCCCAACCGGAAGAGTCCGTGGAGACCGGGTGCAATGAAGACACGGCCGACCTGACCCAGCTGTGTACCTGCCGCTATTGCCATCAAGTGTTGGAACCCATGGCCGCGTATTTTCACAAGGTGGCGGACGCCGGTTCCGTTCTTTTGCCCGAAGATCTGACTGCGTACAATCCAAAGTGCGATATCTCCACCTACGCGGCGGGCGGAATCAACCAAGGCAAGCCGATGCCTGGCGGCTGCAATCGATTTTACATCATGGACGCGGACGACCCCAACCCCGGCTGGCTCCAAGTCTATCAATTCGCATACGTCGACGATCCCAAACATGACAACACCGGATTGGACGACACCCTGCACAAAAACATCGGGGCACACATCGAAGAGGGACCGGCGTCGATGGCTCAAACCGTCATCGACAGCGATCAACTGGCAAGCGCCACCGTGCGTAATCTCTTCGCCTACCTGATGGACCGCGATATGATCTTAAGCCCCGGTGACAAGAACAATGAAATCGCACTCCTCACCGCGTTGGCCCGAGCCTTTGCCGGAAAACCCAATCCCGGCAGCGAGTACAAGTTTCCCGGAATGGCTCCGGATGATTTCCGCTCCTTGGTGAAAGCCATGGCCCAGCTGCCGCAGTACCGGAGAATCCGATGAACATCTTCACTAGACCCATCGCTCTTGTGTTGTCTCTCTTGTTGTGGACCGGTTGTGCGTCCAAGACCGCGCCAACCGAACCCACACCCGAAGGGAACGCGAACGTCACGCCCAACGAAAACACACTGCCAATCGGCCACCCGCCCGTCGATCTGCCCCCCGAGAGTCGGGAGACGAAACGCATGACCATCAGCATGCTCGAAGGGAGTCTCCCCGTGGTGGCCAGCTGGAACGAAGAGTCCCCTAACGACGCCCCCATCACCTGGACAGTCCTCTACAAAGGAAAGGACCATCCTGCCTTCGGAGACTTGGCGCTCGGCAAAACATTGGGCAAACCCGATTACGTTCAAATCACCAGCGAGAGCGCCGTAGCCGGCACCCTCTACGTGAAGTTCATGGAAGACATGGCTCGAAACGTCTGCACCAAAATGGCCGAAGTGGACATGGTCGAGCCCAACGCTGACAAACGCAATCTCATCCGTTTTGCTTCGCTCGACAGCATCGATGACGATGCGGCCATCAACGCGAACTTGCGATACCTGAAACTCCGATTTTGGGGAGAGTACATCGACAACGGCGACGACGACGCGGTGGCCGAGCTCAAACAACTCTTTGACGCCAGCGCCCAAGGCCAACAAGGCATTGTAAGTCGAAAAGCGGAAGAAGGCTGGCGCGCCGTATGCGTTGGCCTCCTGTCCGCCCCTGACTTTCACATTTATTAGCCGAATGAGGAAACCCATGAAGATTCAAGAACAACACCTCTCTCGACGACGCATCCTCCAAGGCATGGGACTCGGCGCTGCCGCTTTTTTCGTGCGAGATCTGGCGCCCGCCTTCGCCGAACCTCTCGAAGGGGACGGCGATCCCACCTTCTTAATCCTCTGTACGTTTGATGGGGGCTGGGACCAGATGTTGGCTCTCGATCCACGTGACCACACCATCTTTGACGGAACCAGTGGTGTCACGCACCCCGCCTACGACATTTTGGCGCAAAACGATACCGTGCTGGCGACGTTCCTGGCGAACAACCCCACGGGGATCATCCAACCCGACGGCAGCAGCAGCGACAAGCTGGATGTGGGGCATCCTTTGACCTTTGGTCCGGCTGTCGGACGCCTGGCTGAAGGCGATTTGTACAAAAAGTTGTGCGTCGTTCGTGGCGTCAATATGGGCACTCTGACCCACGAGGTCGGGCGACGATATTTCCTGACCGGCAAGTTCCCGGCGGGACTCCAAGCGTCCGGAAGTTCGATCCCGACGTGGGTGGTGAACGAACAGGGGGATTCCTTTGGATTCGCGATACCCAACCTGGTGGTCGGCATGGAGTCGTACAACGTAGGACTGGGCCACTTCGCCACCGGACTGACGGTGAACACGTCCAAGGACCTCTTGACCGTGTTGCAACCCCTCAACACCCCCCAAAGCCAGTTGAACGGGCCAAGCACAATGGCGTTGGACACATTCTTGGGGAAGCCGGGGGCGACCTCGTGCAGCCAACTCACCTTCGATGCCCAGGGACAGATCAGCCAATATTACGCCAGTCGGACGGCGGCCTTGGAGATGATGTTCGGCGGCGAAAGCGGCACGGGCTACTCACCCTTCTTTCAGTTCCCCAACAATCCGGGAAATAACCCGGAGCTCCAGGCTCTCTACAACGCGTTCAACATCTCCGGCACACCCGGTCAGGTTAACCAACAGCTGAACGGCGCTCCAGGCGAAGCGCTGATCGCAGCCCAAGCCATCACCAAAGGAGTGAGTCATGCGGTGTCGATCAAGCTCGCCCAGGGCATCGACCACCACGACGACGACTACTTGGACAATCACTCCCCCGCCCTCCGCGCCGGTTTCAACGCGTTGGCCGATCTGATCCACTTTCTGGAGAACACGGAGTACCAGAACAGCGGCAATTCGTTTTGGGATCGAACGGTCCTGATATGCACCTCTGACTTCGCCCGCACGCCCAACCTCAACGCGCGCAACGGCCGCGATCATCACCTGGCGTCCAGTTGCCTGGTGGCCGGCAAAGGCATCCGGGGCGGACGGGTCCTGGGCGGTACGGGCAACAACCTTGAATTCAAGGGCATGGATCTCACTACCGGACACGTACAGGAGACCGGCGGCTACGTGGTGCGTCCCCCCGATGTGCACGCGACCGTATTGGAAGCCATCGGGCTGTCGTACGAGAACCTCTCCAACCAGAATCCCCAGATGATTAAGGCCATGCTGGCCTAGCTTCCAATACTTTCCCGGCCCAGAACATAGCCAACGTATGCTATAATGACCGCTGCCAACATGTCCCGCGATGTTGGTGTCCTTGGGAGGTAGGTTCATGCAGCAGTGGTTGTGGTTGGTTGTAGCGGTGGTAATTTGCGTCGCATGCGGCGGGAACAAGAGCATCTCAGGAGCGGACGGGTCCCCACTCGACGGAACGAGCGAGGCATTCACGGTACCGGACACCGCCCAACCCAGCGACACACCGGTCAACCCGACGGACTCCCTCGAACCGGGGGACGCCGCAACGTTGCCCGATGGGGCCATCTGCTTCCCAGGCGAGACCCAATGCAAGGGCTGGTATGTACAGCTGGTTTGCAACGAGACGGGGTCGGTCTGGAAAGAAATCGATTGCCCAGACCAACAGCGTTGCGACGAGGACTCGGGCCAATGCTTGGACCAAACGTGTGTGCCCGACACCCCCATGGGCGTTTGCCTGTCGGAGACCACCTACGAGGTGTGCAATGAAACGGGCACGGGTCCCGCCGAAGCGTATTGTGATGCGGACCTGCCGCTCTGTAATGAAGGGATCTGCAAATACAAATGCTACCCCGGAACCCAATCGTGCCAAGGGCTGACGGCCATCGCGGAATGCGACAGCACCGGATCCGCGTATTTGGTCGACCCGGACTTTGGTTTCGGCGAGCTCTGCTCGGAAGGCGACATCTGCCAAGAATACGGTGGCAAAGCCAAGTGCGTCCTGGCCTGTGCGGCCGACCTGAAGTCCAACACATACATTGGGTGCGATTATTGGGCGGTCGACCTGGACAACATCGAAGGCGGCCAAGGCGAGAACGTAGCCATTGTCATCTCCAACCCAAACGAATTCGAAGATGCGGTCATTACGATCGTCAACACGTCCACCGCAGAGAATGTCGACATTGGCGACCCGAATGTCTCCCCCATGTCTCAGAAAACATTCCTGCTCCCCAAAGGGTTCGATATGGAGAACAGCTCCCTGTCAAATCGAAGCTTCCACATTAAATCGACGGCCCCCGTGGTGGCGTATCAATTCAACCCGCTCAACGCCAAGAACGTCTGGAGCAACGACGCCTCCTTGCTGCTTCCGTCGAACGTCGCGAGCAACGAGTACATCGCCATGAGCTGGCCGCAGCGACCCAAATCCGACAAACCGAATACGTTGCCGCAGCAGCCTCTTCGCGGATTCATCACGGTCATCGCTGTGGAGAAAAAACCAACCATCGTAACCGTTTATCCGACCGCCGAAGTGTATCCCGGACCCGGCTTGCCCGCCTTCATCGTTGGACAACCCAACACGGTTCTCCTAGAGCATGGACAGGTACTGAACATCGAAAGTGGGGGTTCGGCCGGCGGTACGGATCTAACAGGCACTCGAATCGTCGCCGATCACCGAGTCACCGTCTTCGCGGGACATGAGTGCGCCAACATTCCTCTCATCATTCAAGATGGCAAGTTCAAAGGAACCGAATTCTGCGATCACATCGAGCAACAGATGTTCCCATTGGAAACCTGGGGCAATGAGTATGTCGCCGACGCATTTTTCCCCCGTTCGCCCACTCAAACCGATGTGTGGCGTGTCTTGGCTGGGAGCGACCAAATTCTCATCACCACCGAGCCTCCCCAGGAAGGAGCGATCGGGGTTGCGCTCAATCAAAGCCAATACATCGAATTCGAATCGGCGGACAACTTCGTGATCACGGCGACAGGCCCTATCAGCGTCGGGCATTATCTCAAGGGCTCCAACTATGCGGGGCACATCCCCAACGAAGCATGCGCTCTTCTCAGCGACCCAAACGATCCGAACAGTACAATACTGGAGACTGCTATCGGCGACCCTGCGTTCACATTGAGTGTGCCGACCAATCAGTATCGGGACAATTACATCGTGCTCACACCAGACAACTATGTGGAGCACTACATCAACTTGATCTATTCGGCAGGCACCGTGATTGATCTCGATGGCACGCCCGTCGAGCTTCCCCCACAGAAGGTGGGCAACACCGACTGGAACACCGAAACGATCACCATGATCCCGGGGGTCCACCACGTATCCGCCAATCAACCGATTGGCATCACAGCGTACGGGTACGATTGTGATGTGAGCTACGCCTATCCGGGCGGACTGAACCTCAATCCTCTCTAAGTAACGCACCAGAAATTGCCCGGCGACTGGGTCGTCACACCTCGATTAACTGTCCGGATACCAGCCCGTCATCGGCGGAATCGATCAACGACAAGATGACTTGCGTCACCGCAGCCAACGAAGTCCATTGAGACGGATCTGCGTCCGGCATCGCCGCCCGATTGACCGGTGTGTCCAACGTTCCCGGCAACACAGCGTTGACCGCAATACCCTCGTCGGTCACTTCAAGAGCCAACGCACATGTCAGCGAGGACACCACCGCTTTGCTCGCCCCATACGCGGCCATGCCGGCCACGGGCTCTTGAACGATACGAGCCCCCACATTGACGATTCGGCCCCCCCGGGCCGTCGTTCGCATGGCGCGAATGGCTTCCCGGCAGCACAAGAAACACGATTCGGCGTTGCACGCCAGTAGCGCACGAAAGTCAGACAGGGAGGTCTCGGCAATGGGCGCCGCTGCAAACCCGCCAGCCACATGTACGGAGGCCCAAAGGGACGGTAATGATTCGTAAAAGCGCACCAGGGACGTCTCGTCCAGCAGGTCCACGCTCGGGTCCAGAGCAACTCTGGGGTGCTCCAACGCCGGAAATTGGTCGACAGTGACAGGCCGCCGACTCGGCACGTGCACCGCGGCGCCGGCGCTCAGCAAACTGTGGACCACCGCTTGGCCCAGAATGCCCGTCCCTCCAGTGACCACCACGTGTTTTCCTTCTAGATCTCCACTCATGATGTCGCTATCTCCTGTCGGCTCATGGCTGTACGCAAACGTGCGGCCGTAACGACGTTGTTCCGAACCAGCGCTACGTTCGCACGCAGTGTGGCGCCCTCGGAAATGTCGTGCAACGCGGACAGCAACGCTGGCGTAATGGCACGACCGGTCACGCCTTGTGTCGCCACCTCATCCTGGGCTGCACCGAGCCAACGCTTCCACTGTGCTTCGTCCATGGCGTCCTCCACCGGAATCGGATTGGCGATCACGATCCCGCGACCGCTCCGCTCCAACTCAGCGGCCACGAATTGTGCCAAATCATCGATCCGATCAAAGCGCGCGTCGACCGTCGCTTCACTTTCGCGAAGGTAGAATGCAGGAAAGCGGTCCGTACCAAACCCCACGACCGGAACGCCGAGCGTCTCCAACGCTTCACGGGTCGCCATGACATCGAGCACGCTCTTGCAACCGCTGGTGACCACCGCCACCGGATATCGCGTCAGCGCCATTAGGTCGGCGCTGATGTCCAAGTGAGACCCATATCCGCGATGCACACCCCCGATACCGCCGGTGGCAAACACGCGAACGCCGGCCGCGGCGCACAGGGCCATGGTCCCGCTGACCGTCGTGGCTCCCGACCCCCGCCGATGAAGCACCAGTCCCACATTCGCGAGATTGACCTTGGCCACGTCGGCCTCCGAGAGCATGGCGATGAGCTCCTCGTCGGTGATCCCCACCACGGGATTACCGGAAACGATACCGACAATGGCGGGCTCGGCCCCCTGCTCACGCACCAACGCGGACAACTCTCTCGCCAAACCGAGGCCATGGTCAGCCGGCACGCCATGGACAAGCAAGGTGGTTTCGAGGGCCACGGCGTTGCCGCCGGCCCGGCTGTCAATCGCGCCCTTCACGGTCCCGACTTGAGCAACATCCCGCCCGGATAGGCGTAACTCACATCACAGTGATACCCGTATGCCGTCACACCAAAGGGCTTGTCCCCAGCGAGAATATGCACACCATCGGTCACGGGAACACGAAGAAGCTCAAAAGGTGTCGACCCCACACTTTGGCTGGACGCGGTGATCGGCACACCATCCAAGCGCACCTCTTCGCCGGCGACGCGAATGATATTCAGCCAGTCATTGTCGTAGCCCGGAGGCGTCAACACGACATAATGATCCAAGTATTGACCCGTCGACACACCGACCGTGAAGGCGGGATCGCCGATCCCAGTCTGCTCTTCCCCACAAACCGGCTTAAACCCAGGCATGTTGGAACCGATCATGAAGTGACCCACCTGAATGGGGGCATCCTCGTCCTCTTTGGCGGGATCTTGAAAGCCCGAAAGAATGTAATGCGGGATGCTCGATTGATATTCAATCCATTCATGCTTGTTCAATGTCTTGCCCGAGACACCCTCGATGACCGGATCCGTGGTGATCAGCGTTGCATCCTTCAACGCCATAATGCGCCAAACGTCGTAGCCCTCATCGGAGCGAGGTTTGAAACGGTCCGCCACATAGCGCGTTCCCCAGGTGTCGATCGGGGCCAGTTGGTGTTCCAAGTGATCACAATACTTCACCGCAATGGAGGGTACGAACGCGCAATTGTGCGCCATAAATACCGCCACCGATTGCGTGGCGCTCACCGTGGTCCCCGTCAGGTCAAACTCGCCCAGTTGAGGCTCAATGACATAGTTCAACACGTCGCCTTCGGTGAGCGTAAATGTCTTGGATTGTCCTTTCGAGATCTTGTCGACGGGCGTGGTTCCGGGCGCATCCCCCGAGCGAATGTTGGCTGTTGGCGTCACCGTCACGCTCGTTGTGCCCTTCGATGTGGCCACAATGGTGACGTAACTGTCGAATCCATACTTGGGATATCCTTTCGAATCAAAGCCCTTGTCGTCCGTGTAAAAACTGCGCCACCCCATCAGCACGTAGTCCGTCCCCAATGCGCTGGTCGGAAAGAGGAGAGAGGCATCGTTCGATCGGACCGCTGGACCGTTTTCCGGGTTAAATAGGTGGACGGTAACGGGCTGGTCACTGTCCAACGACCAAGACCACTTGTTGATCCCTGTGGTGAGCTGCGGCTGTCCCGTGGTGAGTTGCACGGTGCGCAAGTCTTCTGGAGGGATGCTCAACGTCACTGGCACAAGGGACATCGGGCTGCCTTCTAAATTGGCCGTGATCGTCACATTGGCCTCGTTCGTCGAGGAAGCATTGGACACAACCACCATCACCGGACGATCCTCAAAAGGCTGCGAAGGGTTGGGGTTGTTTTTGGGATCAGACTCGTAATTGCCCAAATCGACAAGCATGTATTGGCACCCCACATTGCTTTGGGCTTTCAAGGGCGAATCACAAGAGGATGTGCACACACCCGTCGCCTGATCGCAGACCAATCCGATAGGACACGGGGCATCCGGTACAAACCCACTGAGGTCGTCCGCGCAGACGCTCGGCGTCGTCAACCCCAAGCATTTCCGTTCTCCGGGCGTACAGACGGCCTTTTTGCACTCTCCGTTGCCCACACACAGTGTACCGGGCGCACAAGGAACCACTTCAAATGCCGTTCCGGCAGCATTGCAACGTTTGTGTGCAAACCCACCGGCCATACAACCCAACTCCGCACCGGGTGGGCACGATCCCGGCGGTCCCAAATGGACCCACCCGTCGTCGGTTCCTGAACCCACGTCCGGCTGAATCACACCGGTCTCCCCACATCCGAAAGTGGCCCACAATATGGCACACACCCAGAACATCGACCGTGTCATGGCACACCATCCTTGAAGATCGCGTGAACCGCGTCGGAAGCGACCGACACGACAGGTCGGTCCAGAACGCTTGTGGCATCGGACACATAGGCGACGCTCCGCATGCCCACCAACACACTGGACACTCCGGTACACCCTCGGAGTAAGGAAATGACCTGTTGAGAAAGGGGCGTGTCACGCAACTCCTCAGGGAGGTGGGGAGCGATGCGTTTTGCGAGCTTGTCACTCCGACGCTGGGAGGCCCGTGCACATTTCGCACGCAGTCCCATCAACAACACGGAGACGCTGTCAATGTAGCGTTCAAGCCACAAGTGCCAGGCCGCTTGCAAGGGTCCGGAGAGCGCATGCTCAATGGCTCCCACTTGTCGACTCAACGCCGGATTGAAGACCGACTGTACATATTGGTCCCATTTGACGATGTCGTGCAGCTGCTTGGCTGCATTCGTAGCCTGCGTTGACCATCGAAAGGTATGATCGGTGACCGGTGCCTCCGTCTGCATACGAAGGGCTCGCGCCAGCCCTTCATCAAACTCGGTTTCCAGACGCGCCAATGCTTTGGCCAGCTTGGCCACCGGTTGATCGGGCTCGTCTATTTCAAAATCGGTCAAACGAATCAACTCTCCTTCACAAATCGCGTTAAGGGGACGGTTGACAAGCACGCCCACCTGCGACGCACTGGCCAGCTCCAGAACCGAGGTGGGGCGTTCAGCACCATTGGCCTGAGGGTACACTGCGCCCGTCTCCAAAAGGTTCATTGGAAGTTGGAAAACCGCAAAATGATGGTCCTTTCCACACACCTCCTCGGCAATGCCCAACATGCGTTCGGCCGACGTTGCGTCGGGATGATACGAAGGAACCACAAATGTGTTGGATGAGACCCCATACCAACCGATTTGACCGGCCTCGACCAGCTCCTCCATACACTCAAATGCCCGGGCAATACGTTCATAGAAGACGTCGCGCCGTTCTTCCAACGTGCGTTCATCACCCTCGTTGTCCAGGTGCGACAAGAAATACTCTGGGTTGTGCAACAAATACACGTCCAACGAAGGCTGCCTCAAACGCCCCAGGCTCTTGTTGAGCTGATCGCGAATGAATCGTGGATGGATACAATGCCAACAACCTTCTGCGTAACGAACCACTTCTTCGTAGCCTTCATCGCGGCGTGCCATACCCAGCGCATCGGCTAGGTTTTGACCTTGCAAGTACCCCACCTTGGACACGACGACGATCTCGTCGGAGGACCACTCGGGGGACAGGTTATCCAAAACAGAGCCCACCAAACGCTCGCTGCCGCCATCGCCATAGTTGGTGGATGTGTCGATAAGATTGCAGCCTCCTTCGATCGCCAGATGAAGCGCTTCCGTATGACTGTCCACCGAGTCATGGACCCGGTAACACCCGAACCCGACGCCACTCACCATCAAACCGGTCCGCCCCAACTCCGCGTACGCCGTTGGATTCTTCCCACGTGAGACCATCCGGTCACAGAATTGTTTTGTACCATCGGCTGTTGCCATTGTTGTTGTGCTCCATGCGCCACTGTACCATCGACGCTTCTTCCTGATCTTACTAAAGGCGAGCGCAGGAGTCGATACCTCGTCTGCGACGTTTTCTGCATTGAGCTTTTGGGGGGTTTCTGCTATGGTTATGAAGGCGAATTGGAGCCAGGAGTAAGAAAGACATTGTACCGTAGTGCACCGTTGATGCGATCCCGTGCCAAGTTGGCTTTCGGATTTCTTTGTGTCGTGATTGGGTGTGGTAGTGAATCCCGGCCACTTCCTCCGGCCGGCCCCGTCAATCCGAACGACGAGCCAACGTGGGAGGTCCCGGGTTCGGACTGCAGCGTCGAGGGAGCCACCCAACTTTGCTTTGACGCCAATCCCGCACTCATGAACGTCGGTGAATGCCTGGGTGGCATTCAAATCTGTACATTGGGCGCCTGGAGCGAATGTACGGGACAAGTGCTGCCCGTCGAGGAAATTTGCGACGGTCGCGACAACAACTGCAATGGGCAGACGGATGAGGGGGTCCTGAGTCCCTGTGGCGATTGCAATCCATCGTGTGGGATCGCTGCCGTGGGCGGCGACAACGACGATGGATTTTCAGCCGACGAAAATGACTCCAGTAATTTTTCACTCACGCCTGAAGGCTGGTTGACGCTCGAAGCCACGGAAGTGGACATGAGCGTCATTTGGATCGCAAACACCGGCGAGAACACCGTCTCTAAGCTCAACACCAACACCGGTGCAGAGATGGGCCGATACCGAGTCTGTACCAACCCATCCCGTACGGCGGTGGGCATGCACGGCGATGGCTGGATCGCTTGCCGTGATGAAGGCGGTGCCGTCGGCCGTATTATTAACTTTGAGGGCGAATGCACGGACAAGAATGGCAATGGCGTTATCGATACGTCCCGCGATTTGAACAACGACAAGGTCATCTCAACCCTCGAAATGTACGACAAGGGCCAAGACGAGTGCCTCGAATGGGTGGTCCAGATTGGCTCTCAGCACGGCGACAATGTGGCACGAGCGTTGGGCGTCGCCAAAGATGGGTATGGATGGACTGGCCTCTGGAATGCAAAAAAACTCGTGAAAATTGCACCGGAAAACGGTGACACCATTCAAACCATTGACATCCCCGTCAATCCCTACGGTTTGGTCATCGACAAACAGGGTGTGATTTGGGTGGCAGGCCGCGGCGGTAGCAAGCTCGTCCGAGCCGATCCCGCCAACGGCAGTGTCAACAGCTACCAACCCAATGGCAGCCTGTCCCCCTACGGCATCGCGCTGGATGAGTTCGGCCGCATCTGGATTGCGAATTGCTGCAGCTTCCATGCAGCATGGATGTACGATCCAAATAGCAATATTTGGCAATCCGTGGCCACCGCAGCACGGCCTCGCGGGATCGTGTCCAATGGGAAAGGTCGCATCTTTGTGGCCAACGACGAAACCAATCAAGTGGCGGTCATTGACGCCATCAACATGATCAACATCGGCTCGATTAATCTCGGTAGCGGCCGTTTCCCACTCGGTATGGCCGTCGATGTCACGGGCAACATCTGGGCGGTCAACCAGAACTCCAGTTCGGTCCATAAGATCAACGGAAACTCGCTTCAAGTCATCGGTGAATATCCCGTGGGCAGCTCGCCCTACACCTACAGTGACATGACGGGCACGGCCTTCTTTGATGTGATTCCTCCGGGCTGGTATCGCCACCGATTCGAAGGAACCACCAAAGCGGGTCTTACCGGCCTTAAGGCAAAGACGACGGTGAGGTGGCAAGCCCTCATCATCGACTACATGGCGCCCCCCGGATCGTACGTCAAGATCCGGTTCCGGGCGGCCAATACACAGGAAGAAATCGACCAAACCGGCTGGACACCCTTCTTCGGTCCATTCCCCGAGGAAGTGTTTCCATTTGATGTCACGCAGGTGTTTGAAAACGCTGCGGATATTTTGGATGTGGAAGTGTGGCTCTATCCGAGCACGAACTCCGAAGCAATGCCTGTGCTGAAGGGTATCCACATCCAGTACAACAACGGCTAGCTCCTAGCCAAAATAATCGATGAGTTGGGCTCCCGCCCCCTGCTCGGTACCGAACGCTTTCGGCTCCGCTTGAGTTGACGTTCGGACCAGAGGGAGGACGGCCTCATGCCGTCCTCTATAGACGTAGATGTTGTGGTTCTCATTGTTGAAGCAGAGGCGATTATGTTGAAGCGAATTGTATATTTTGTGCTTGTTTTGTGCGTGGCGTGGACTTGGATAGGATGTGGGAATAGCCCCATGGGGTTACCCCCGGGTGTTTCTTATCAAGCTCCCGGTCTGGCGTGTGCTCCGGAAGGCTTCTCCCACGTCTGCTTTTCCGGCAGTCCAGCCACATTGGGCATTGGCGAATGCTCCCCAGGTGTTCAAATTTGCCAACAAGGAGAATGGGGGCTCTGCGTCAGCGAAATGCTTGCGGTCGAGGAGTATTGCGACGGGCTGGACAATGATTGCGACGGGAAGACGGACGAGGACGTCCTAAGTCAATGCGGCGATTGCAATCCGGGCTGTGTCAATGAAACGATTGGAGGCCCAGAAGGTCACCCCTTCTCCCTAGAAACGGGTTCGAGCAGCAACCTCGCACCCACCGACGACGGTGCCCTCACCTTGGTGGCCACATCCGTAGACATGAGCGTCATCTGGATCGCCAACTCGGCAGAGAACACCGTATCCAAGCTCGACACGACGACCGGTGACGAAATGGGCCGGTACCACGTCTGTGTCAATCCCTCACGTACCGCTGTGGGCCAATACGGCGACGGCTGGGTCGCCTGTCGCAATGACAATGGCGCCGTGGCGCACATCATCAATTTTGAGGGCGCCTGCACCGACAAGAACGGCAACGGGGTCATCGACACCTCGCGCGACAACAACGGGAACCACACCATTGAAGCGGATGAGATGCTCCCCAAAGGAGAAGACGAGTGCCTGGTGTGGATATCACCGGTAGGAAGCGACCACGGAGACACCAACGCCCGGGCGTTGGGGGTGGCCAT
>CAUZBV010000042.1:0-13266 GCA_963578115.1 Myxococcales bacterium | reverse complement strand
TTGGGTGACGCTAAATACCCAATTGAACCAATCGTTCAGCACCAATGAGAAGAAGACGTATTCCTTCAGCAATGTAAACGCGTACAACAAGTACCGACTGAACATCACTGCTGTGGGCAATAGCGGAACCATTGTCCGTGTCTTTGAGCTGGAAATGATGTCGGCCACGACCGCATCCCAGTGTGTGGGTACTGCATACAGTTGCTCCGGAACCTGCCGAAGTTGCAGTGGCACCGCAGGGACCTTAGACGACGGCGAATGTTCGCTGGATTCAGGCTGCTTTATTGCCACCGGTTGCAATGCGGCCGAGCCCAGTTGCGGCGACGCCTCGTCATGCAAGACGGATGGTCAGGCCAAAGGAATCACACCCGACGAGGTCTGCCAACAGTGCACCTCATCGGTCGACAATCAGGACTGGTCCGCGGCGCCAAGCACCAAAGTCTGCACACCCGCCAGTTGTTCCGGGCTGACCTATCATGGCGCGTACACCTGTGGCAGTGGTGCGACGGCGAGCATTTGTGTCGCCTCCACCCCCGAGAGTTGTGACGACACGAACGTATGCACAGACGACAACTGCGCGGACGCCACCGGTTGTTTCCATACCAACAATTCCTATCAAAGCGTGTGCTACACCGGCAACGCAAACCAAATTGGTGTGGGCACATGCTCCGAAGGCATCAAGACGTGTCAGGGTGGTTCATATGGCACCTGTGAAGGCGAAGTTCTTCCCGTCGGTGAAACCTGTGCCGTTCAGGGTGAGGATGGGTTAGACAACGATTGCGATGGAATCATCGACAACATCACGGACCTCAAGACATGGTGCCGAGACGTCGACGGCGACAATCACGGTAATCCAATCGGTCCCTTCAAGTATCACTGTGAGCAGCCGATCGGATACGCCTTGGACTGCGATGACTGTGACGATCTTGACTCACTTCGCTACCCGGGCAAGACCGAAAGTTGTGACGAAATCGACAACAATTGCAACGACCAAATCGATGAAACCTTCACGACCAAAGGTGATTCCTGCGATGGAGACGACCTCGACGCGTGCAAAGAGCGGGTTTTGGTGTGCAACGAAGTCGGTGACGGTGTGTCTTGTGGTAAGGACCGAGGACCCTTTGCGGCGTTCACGTTCGACAAAGGGGTCTTGGGCAGCACGATTGTGAACGAAGCGGCTGATGACAGCAACGACAACAACAACGCAAAAATCAGCAAGATGTCCAAGCGTTTGGGTGTCCAGGGTGGTTTGGATCGGGCTCTATACACCCCGGGTTCTTCCAAAGAGACTTACATGTACATCCCGTCCAAAGGATTCTCCGGATCGG
Source organism: Myxococcales bacterium (assembly GCA_963578115.1). Lineage (GTDB taxonomy): Bacteria > Myxococcota_A > UBA9042 > CAUZBV01. The sequence goes on along the minus strand of CAUZBV010000042.1, from coordinate 11,938 downwards.
GCTGGAGCGTCGCGCTGTGGTTCTATCCGCTCAATACCGGCGGCAAGTACTACATTAGTATTGCGGGCAAGGGCACATACAACGCCCTGGCGGTGTCCGCATCGGGCCGGCTCTATTTGCGCGGCATCAAGAAAACCAACAGCACGCTGAAACTCACAAAGAATGCATGGAATTTCGTGGTGATTACCCATAGCAGCACCACTGGATATGCGACGGCGTACATCAACAACAAGCAAAAGTGGAAGGGCTACATGGGGCAGAAGTCCTTCAAGTGGACCTCCCACGTGTGGTTCGGACAGGAGCAGGACAAACTCAACGGCGGTTTCCAGTCGTCTCAGGCGGCCATCGGGAAGTTCGACAACATTGCGCTCTACAACTACGCCCTTACTTCGTCAGAACGTGCGAAGCTGTATGCCGACAAGGCCATCGACAAGGTGTATTTGAATCGCGAAATGTGCGATGGACTCGACAACAACTGCAACGGACAAAAAGACGAGCTCTACTCCAGCACGTTGGGATCCACCTGTTCGGCCGGCGATGGCACCTGCAAAAATAGCGGTACGTTCGTCTGTGCGCCGGATGCGTTGAGTACGGAGTGTTCCACCACAGGGAAAGGCGCCACGTTCGTCTGCAACGATTCGAACGATTGCACGCACGGCGACTTGTGCTCGGCGTTGGGTGACGTCACATCCGGTGGTACGCCCTTTGCGACCAACGACAATGGAGCCGGAGCGCTGAAGGCGTATGCGTTCGACGACAATGAATTGGGCACGTTCTGGGAGTACAGCGCCGCAGGACCGTGGCATATTGGCTATGACTTCTCACCAACCGGAGCTCGTGTGCAAGCCTACTCGCTGACCTCAGGAGAATTCGGCGAACACGACCGAATGCCCAAGGACTGGATCTTCCAAGGCTACACGGGAAGCGGCTGGAAAGACTTGGATACGCGAGCGGGTATATCCTTCGGTGCCGTCGAAACGAAGAGCTACTCGTTTACCAACGTGGTTGCCTACACAAAATATCGTCTCTTGGTCAGCACGGTAGGCAACGGTGGCAATACCATTCGCATCTTTGAGTTCAAGATGAACGGCGGTACGACCAAATCTGTCTGCCAATCCACCACCTACGCATGCTCAGGCACCTGTCGTGTTTGTGACGGTACAGGTACGTGCAAGATGACGACCGATACGTGCTACATCACCGGTGGAGCATGCGACTACAAGAATCCATCTGCCGATGACAACATCAAAGGTGGCATCACAGTAACGACGTGTGACGCGGGCACGTGTTTCGACAAAGCCGACGACAAAGCGGGCAATAAAGACACGCATGACGCCGGTGACGGCTCCTGCCATCACTGTGATCCCACGAAGAACATCAACGAATGGTCGTATCGAGGGGCTACGTGGATCTGCCGACCGAGTTTCTGCGATCCCACTACCCCACTTCGTTTCCACCCCAATGACATGTGTGGAACCGGCGCCAAGGATGGGGTGTGTGAAAACACCGCATACGAAAGCTGTATCGACTACTACAAACCGTTCAACTCGAGCTTGAGCACTTGTTCCAACAGCGTTTGTGCCGACGATAGCAGCTGCAACTGTCCCCGAGGTTGTACCAACGACAGTTGCTCCGACACGGCCGGGTGCGGACACACAAACAATACGTCCGTGTACGACTCGGACTGTTACACCGGACCGGGTGGAACCAAAAACGTGGGGATTTGTCACGGCGGCACGCAGTATTGCAAAGGCGGTTCGCCGGAATTGGTCAGTGGTCAAACCAAGGCCAAGTGCAACAATGAGGCACTGCCTTACCCTGAACTCTGCGACCTCAAAGACAACGACTGTGACCACTCCGTGGATGAAGGTACGTACACTACATTCTGGCGTGACGCCGATGGGGACGGCTATGGCGATCCCACCATCTCGAAACTCGCTTGCGGCGCACCCGGTGGCTATGTGGAGAACTTTACTGACTGTGTGGACAGCGGATATTCTAAATTCGTCTCCGACTATGCCGGCATCGGCGGCGGCGCGACTGGCGATTGGAGCACCGTGTCTCCCACGTCGTACTCCGATGGATACATCCACGGTATATTTGGTAATAATGTACCCAGTGTGAGTAAGACGTACACTGGTCTACCGGTTCACACCACCGTTCGCATCAATGCCCGATTCTGGGCCATTGACTCCTGGGACCACGAATGGGGTCGATTGAAAGTGGATGGCCAAGTCGTGTGGGAAAAACAACGCACGGTGTACTACAACTGTGCCGGCAACAATGGTGACTGGTCGGTCTACACCAACGAACTTCCCAATCCCTGGAACGGCGACAACGACAACCACAAGTGCTACGCAGACATCGATGTGATCGTCAATCACAACTCTAGCAGTGTAACAGTCGAGTTTTCGTCCACCATCGATCAGGACGCTACCGATGAGTCTTGGGCCTTTAATCAGGTCCGTGTCTCTTACAACGCGCGCTTGAAAGATCCGCTGGGATATTGGGGCAAAACGCTTACATCGGCCGACATCAACCCGAGCAAAACTGAGTTGTGTAATGGGATTGATGACAACTGCAGTAAAGGCGGCCCCAGCAACACATACATTGACTACAACTTCCCAGACAAAGGCAGTGCGTGTGATGCCGACGATGCTGATTTGTGTAAAGACAGCATCAAGGTCTGTAATCTCGCCGGGAACGGTACGATGTGCACCAAAGACATGGTGTGGGGTACCTTCGGATTGGGTAGCAGTACATCCACGGTGATCGACATATCTGGCTACGGAAACCACGGAACCGATGCAGTCGGTCACACCACATCGAATCTGCCGCCGCTCAAGATACCGTTGGGTAGTTCAACCACTGCCTATCCACACGTCTTGGATTTCAACGGCTCCAGCAACTACGTCAAAGTCGAACACGGTGCAGACAAGCCATTCACCCTGTCATCGCCTCAGATCACCATGTCGGCGTGGGTCCGCTGGTCAGGTCAGGGTGGCTCCAACATAATCCTCAATAAAGAGACCAGCTATGAAATAGCGATCAACAGTGGCCGGTTCCAGTGCGCCATTGCCACTGAGAGTGGTGGCGGCTGGTTTTGGACGGGCAATAAGGTCATAAGCGCCAACACCTGGACCCATGTCGCGTGCACGTACGACCGGGCTACCTGCCGAATCGAGACGTACGTCAACGGAACGAAAGTAACGTCCGTTGTCGACGGGGGTTGCGGCAACATCGGAAGCACCGCTGTCACCCTAGGAGGCGGCTCCAAGAATGACGAACCCCTGTATCTCGGCCGCCGACCCAGCGGGCACTTCTTCCAGGGACAGATGGCAGCTGTTGCCGTCTATGATCGAAAGTTCACGCCCGCAGAAATGGTCAGTCGGGCCACCAAATCGACCATCCCCTTCGGAGCCTCACACTTGAATTATGAGTACTGCGATGGGCTTGACAATGACTGCGACACGGGCCAGGCCGGCGGTGGCATCGATGAGTTGTACAAGTCGGGCAGCAAGGCGTTGGGAGCAAACTGCCACGGAGGGGTTGGAGACTGCAGAAACGACGGTAAGATGGTCTGCGAAAACAACCAATTCTATTGGGATGATTCCTCCATGTGGGGACGCTCTACGATCTGTAATGCGTACGGGGATCCCAAAGGCACCGTATGCACCGACAGTGTCAATTGTACACACACCGATCGATGTACAGGGGGCATCAACTCCACGTGCACAGGAACCACGTACTCATGCAGCGGCAGCTGTCGAAGTTGCGATGGGCTCGGTACATGCGATCTTGCGTCCAACAAATGTTATATCACCGGCAGTGGATGTGGTTCGCCGGCTAACATCGAACTCCCTGGCTGCACTGGCACATGCTACAACTCAGGGATGAGTTCGAATGGTGTTACGAGCAGTACAAATCATGGCAATACGTCCTGTACGTACTGCGATCCGAAGAGCAATTCGGTGGGCGATTCTACCAACTTCACATGGACAAACCGTCCGCTGAACTGGGAATGCCGCTCGTCCACTTGCAGCGGTTTGACCTTTAACCTGACCGACAAGTGCACCGGTTCGGGTACGTGCTTCGACTCGGGTACCAGTAGCTGCATCGACGGTAATATCTGTACCAATGACAAGTGTGCATCCGCTTCGGGCTGTTCGAACCCGAACAATTCCTACGCACAGTCGTGTTACACCGGCCCGGCCGCGACCCTAGACATCGGTGACTGCCATGCTGGTACCGAAACGTGCGGGGGCGGATCGTTTGGCACGTGCGATGGCCAAGTGACTCCAGGCACAGAGACCTGCGATGCACCGCCGTACAACGACGAAGACTGTGACTCCGGCTTCAATGAAGAGGGCGCTACAGGCTGCACCATCTACTACAAAGACGCCGATGGCGATGGCTACGGTCTCAGCAATGACTTCAAGTGTTTGTGCAAAGCCACGTTCCCATACAACACGCTCAAGAAGGATGACTGCGACGACACCAACAAAAACGCGGCGCCTAACCTAAAAGAGAAATGCGGAACAGCGTATGACGACGATTGCGACGGTTCCGTAAACGAGGATTTCCCGGTCTCCTTTAACGACCACGTTAAACCGCTGGTAACCGCCAAATGTGCCGGTTGTCATACCGGCGGTGCGTCCCAGGGCGGGGCCAACTTCGATTCGTATGCGAATACCCAGAAGGCGTCCAAGTGTAACGGATCCAAGAAGCTAGGAGAGATGATGGCGCTCAAGGTCAAAGACCCACCCTGCGGTAGTCGGATGCCCAAGGATGCCACACCGCTCACCGAGGTCGAACAAGAACTCTTGGCCAAGTGGGTGTCTGGTGGGATGGTCGAAACCTCCATAATGGCTTGTACAGCACCGGCTGGCCAGCTCGGTTTCCAGACCTACTACAAGGATGTAGACGACGACGCCTACGGATTGACCAACGCCCCGAGATGCAAGTGTTCCGGAAGCAGTCATTGGACCACGAAGACCAACGGCGATTGTGACGACACCAAGAGCGCCGTTCACCCCAATGCGACTGAGAAGTGTAATTATATCGACGATGACTGTCAGGGAGGTATCGACGAAGATTTTAACGTCGGCACTGCCTGCACGAAGGGGTTTGGTACCTGTCAGAACGCGGGTAAATACAACTGCAACTCGGCAGGAACCAGTACGGTCTGCGGAACGGGATCTGGAACCGGGACCATCACCGGTAAACCGGCCGGTACTGGGTGTGCGGACAGCAACAACTGCACGTATGGTGACAAGTGTTCGGGTGGCGATTCGTCAAGCTGCAGCGGCACGGCATACTCGTGTAATGACAACAAGTCCTGTACCGACAACAACTGCGTACATGACAACCTGTGGTTGTGCGACTATCCCATCCAATCGGGTAAGTGCCTCATTGGCGGAACGTGTTACAACTCCGGTAATTTCAAATCACAGTGGGGTGACGGTAAGTGCCACACGTGTACACCCTCGACGAGTAAGGTCCAATGGTCCGCGTCGTCAGGCTCTACGGCATGTACATCACCGAGCTGTAGTGGACTCACACACCACAAAACCGATTATTGTGGCGCTCAGGAGGGTGCGAAGAAATGCGTCGATTCGGGGACCACAGAATGCAACGGTGGAAACATCTGTTACTCCTATGCGTGCAGCGCTAGCAGTGGTTGTTCTTCATCCAAGAAAGGCAACGGTACCAAGTGTGGTGGATTCAAATGCGTGGGCGACACATACCATGCAACTGACAAGTGCCAAGATGGCGTCTGTAAAGACGGTGGGACTACCGACTGCAACTATACAGACAACTCCTGTCGGAACGGTACCTGCGTTTCTCAATACGGTGGACAAAATATCGGTTGTCTAACCACGAACTACGCTTCAGGCACGCAGTGTGAGGCGAAGAAGTGTGTGTCACAAACCTACCATAAGAAGGACACCTGCGATGGCCAAGGTGTGTGCAACGACAATGGGACCGTGGATTGCAATGCCGCTGACAGTCAGTGCGCCAATGGCTACTGCAAGACGAGCGATCCCGGGTGCAAGGTCAGCAATTACGAAACGACCGTTGGATGCACAAACGGCTCCTCCAAACAATGCATCAGCGGTGTCTGGCATGCGGCCGATTATTGCGATAATGAGGGTAGTTGTACGGACAACGGAAGCACCAACTGTACTGGACAGTCCACGACGTGTCGGACCTATTCCTGCGCGGCGGCGCAAGGTGGCTGTGTCTACTCCGACAAAGCCACGTCCGTGGTGTGTGCCGCCAAGTACTGCATTACCGGGTGTAAGAAACAAAACAACACCTATTGCAATGGCAGTGGTAGTTGCTCGACCGGTGGCGGTAGCTCCGAATGCAATGCCTACGCGTGGGGTCGCTGTACCGGCGGAAGTTGCACCAATTCGTGCTCCTCCAATGGACAATGTTGCTCTATGCTGCCATGGGGGATTACTGCAACCTGTATTGGCTCAAGCTGTGCCAGCAAGGCGGGCTGCAAAGGAACTTGTGACGCGTCCGACACCAATGACTGCGGGTCTGGACTTGGGTGTGTTAATTGCGCCTCGAGTGCGTGCCAGAGCCACTCCGCAGGCTGGAAATGTTACAAGAGCTATAATGCGCATTCCAATTGTGGCTGCGCAAAGGTCGACATTTACAACAACTGCGTTGTGTACAAAACCTGCTGGCACTGTGGTTAAACGGACCTCTCTTCGAGGTCACGCTACATCGGCCTTCATTTTGGGTGTTCTGACAGAAAAACACGCAGCCATCCATCGTTCTGACAAACGTCCATAGGTCGTTGTTCGACACTGCTTTGTCGACGTATACTCGACCACGGGTTCACTATGGCAACGCGTCGTTCATCCAAGAGAATTTCGGACAACAGCCAATCCTCGTCCGAAGCACCATCATCCCAACGCCTCATCGCGTTACGGGACCGTATCGCCGACATGCCTACCTCACCCGGCGTCTATCTGATGACGGATCGCGATGAGACGGTGATCTACGTTGGAAAAGCAGACAATTTACGAAATCGCCTGCGATCCTATTTTGGGAAGAGCGGGGATACACGGTTCTTTGTGAGCTTGCTGTCCAAAGTACTGTACAACATCGAAGTGGTGGTCACCCAAACAGGGGGTGAAGCGCTGTTGCTGGAAAATCAGCTCATCAAGACGCACCAACCGCGCTACAACGTACAACTCAAAGATGACAAGAATTTCTTGAGTCTTCGGCTCTCCACAGAGCGCCCATTCCCGCGTTTGGAGATCGTTCGTCGTCGAAAAAAAGACGGCGCGCGCTATTTTGGACCCTACTCTTCGGCCACGGCAATTCGACATTCTCTGCGTTTCATCAACCGTCATTTTCAACTTAGGACTTGCACTGACACGGAATTTCGCAATCGAACGCGTCCGTGTTTGGAACACCAAATCAAACGCTGCCCAGCCCCCTGTGTCCTGGATGTGCCGACCGAGCTCTATGACGAGAGTGTCCGCCAAGTCGGGCTCTTTCTGTCCGGTCAAGGCGCCGAGGTGATGCGAGAAGTGCGTACACGCATGAATGCCGCATCCAAAGAGATGGACTTTGAACGAGCAACCCAGTATCGCGACCAGTTGCACGCCATCGAACGAGCGCTTGAAAAGCAAAGTGTCGCTCTGTCCAAACCCGTCGATCTCGATGTGTTTGGGATCGCCCGGGAAGGCCCCGCCGTGGCAGTACATCTTCAGGAGGTCCGCGGAGGCATTATCCAACGGGCGCGCGCCTTCAAGTTGGGCAAGAATGAAGCTCCTGAGACCATCATTTTGGGAGAATTCTTGCTGCGATACTATGGGAAGGAGCGCTCGATTCCATCCACAGTGCTGCTTCCATTTGCCATTGATGATCAGCTCACTTGTGCTCAATGGCTGAGCGATCAACGCCATAAACCCGTCGCGATTCAAGTCCCCGTTCGGGGAGAACGAAAACAACTGATCGATGGTGCCGTGCGCAATGCGCTTCAAGTCCTTCACCTGGACCAAAAGCGGGGCGAATACGCTCGTGACGTCCTGGGGACGCTTCAAACCCAGCTCAAACTCACCCGATTCCCGGAGCGGATCGAGTGCTACGACATATCCAATTTCCAGGGGACCGATCCAGTCGCCAGCATGGTGGTCTTCATCGATGGCATCGCAGAAAAAGCCGAATATCGCCGATTTCACATCCGATCGAAGAGCACCCCCGACGACTACACCATGATGGTTGAAACGCTAAAACGACGTTTTGTACGCATGGACGATCCCCATTGGGAAGGCCCGGATCTGATCGTGGTCGATGGTGGTAAGGGTCAACTCAACGTGGCAAGGCGCGTCCTTCAAGAGTTCAACATTGACAGCGTGGATCTGATTGGTCTGGCCAAATCCCGTGTGCGGGAATCCGATGACAAATCGGCCGCGGTGGATCGCAGTCCAGAACGCGTCTTTATGCCCAACATCAAAGATCCCATCGTCTTGCATCAAAACAGCGCGCCTCTCCATTTGCTGGTCCGCGTTCGAGATGAAGCGCACCGCTTTGCCATCACGTTCCACAAGAAGACCCGCCGAAAGAGGCGGCTCACCTCTCAGCTTGACTCGGTAGAAGGCCTCGGGCCCAAACGGCAACAGGCATTGTTGAAACACTTTGGCTCCGTGGCTGCCATCCGGCGAGCCACCATCGCGGAGCTAACAACGGTTGCTGGAATCAGCAAGATTCTAGCTGAACGCATCCGACGATAACTCGAATGGGCGTCCGTTTCCCGACAACTTGGACGCTCGGTGTCTGGCCAAAGGACAGGGGATTGTACGGACGGCGTGGACGCTACGGGATCCGTTTCCACAGCGATCGCGGGATCGCGCTCTGTATGGCTGGTGAACTCGCGCTCAACACATAGAGCGCTCGTCGATTGCGCTGTTCTGCGGTGTTGTCCGGCGTTGGAACCGCAGGCGCATCTTCTCCAAACCCTTGGTAAAAGATGGGGATCCGCACGCCTTTGCTTCGAAAATAGCTGGCAATGGAACGCGCTCGTTTGTCACTCAACACTTGATTGGATTCACGGGATCCAACCGTGTCGGTGTATCCGGCCACGTAGAGTTGTAGCCGAAGGAGCCCACCATATCGTTTGAGTTTTTCCGACAACAGCGCGCGCGTTTGATCGATCTTTGGCCGCTCGGAATGTCGAATTTCCCATTGGCCGGTTTCGAATTCCACGTCGTCATGTGGGATCTGAATCTCAAAGGGCGTGATTTCGGTGCCCACCCAGAAACCAAACACGCTCCAAACACGTAAATTGATCTTGAGGACACGGACACCCGCAGCTTGTTCCCACGGGACACTGAGTGGTGTACCGGGAGGAGAATCGTCGAATTCTTCTTCGCCTTCGTGCATGACCTCGCCGTCTTCACCAAACACCTTGATCTCAACCTTTTTCGCCGGCTGATTGAGGAGCACCTCCAAGCGCTTTTCGTCCAAATACACCATGGCCTTGGTAATCTTGGAGGCGATTTTTGGGTAAACCGTAGACTCAAACGTTAGGTCAAATTGGTCTTTGGTCCCGCCGTGGTAATGCACATGGAATGTTGCTTTCCACCGAGCTGTTCCCACGCCTTGCTTCCAAGACAAGATCTTGGTTCGCCCCGCACGAATGGCACCGCTTCCAAGGCGAATGGATCGGCCTCCACTTTTGGGCGTGAGCACAACATGAAGCTTGTTGACGGCAAATGAAGGTTGCAACGCAATGGATGGCTTATCGCCCCCCACCTGAGCGCGTGTTCGGAGCTGTAGTCCCAACGCTTCCGGACCTTCCTGGGCAACGGCAGGCCCTGCAATGACCCACAAACAAACCAGCACGGCCGCAACGACGGAACGGGTATTGTTCAACGATTCTCCCTGTCTGGAATGGGACCGGATGTTAAGACGCTTTGTTATTTACTCTTGAGTTTCGAGCAGATGATTCCTAGCCGATCGACGTACATACCGGACCCACCTCGGATGCCCGTCATCACATATCCTTCCGGGCACAAGAGCTCATAGGACGTACCGCCCACACCGCCTTTGGACTGACTCATCCACGGTTGCTCACCAATGGTAATGCTTCCGCCAGATCCACTGCCCAGCTTGCGTTTCAACTGTTCCAGCGTGAGACCACCGAGTCGCGTAGCGTCGTCCGCCTTCTCGGCTGCGAATGCAAACCCCGCCTTTTCGGCGTAGTCCACTGACGTTCGATTACTGGTCGCCGTTCTGGAACCCTGTCGAGTCGACGACGACGACGACGACGATGTCGCCGTCGTATCGCGTCGGATGAACACCTCCGGCTCCTCGCCTTCCACGATAAAACGTTCGCGTACCAATTGCGGTCCCTTTGTCACACGGACACCGACGTACAATTGTCCCAAATCAATCGACCTTCGAATCACTCTCTGTCGCCCAAGCTCCACGACATACGCCCCCGAATCAACCGCCACAAAGTGCGCCTCAGACCACATGGCTGTTCCGCCACGCGCTTTCTTGTGGAACGAAAACGTCAGTGGAAACACACCACCCATGGGGCCACCCTGATCGTCGAGAAGTTGGCCGCTGTAGACGAGGATCCGCTTTTTCTCGCCCTTTCGAGCAAACGCATCGCCCCACGCCAACGTACTCAAGACCATCACCAATGCGATTGTAAGTACTTGCTCTTTCATAGCGTGCTCATGATGCCCCTCTAACACGGGCAGTGTCAATGGTTGGCCACGACCAAAGGGCAGCGGCGTAGGCTCTTCGTCGCCATGCTTTCGATTTATCTAGAACCCACTCCGTACGCAAAACGTCTTCGAATGAATGCGAACACCGCGAGTACGCACAAACAAATCCAGCCCGCGGGTGGCCGACTCACGCCTGTCGACGAACATCCAGCGTTCTGTGGCGGCATCGAGTCGCCGACAGGGTCCAAATGAACCGCCGAAGCCTGTGTCGTAAGCGTGGGCAACATCTTGTCGTCCAAATCCATCTGTAACAACAAGAAGTCGCCATGGCGTATCACCCGCCCCTTGCTGAGCCGATAGGGTACGAGCTCGGGAAGGTTCAGAACCAAATAGTCCGTAGACACCGCGCGAACGACCTGCTCGGCGAATTGCTCGTCGAGAACCCCGTCGAGACTTTTGACTGAAACCGTTCCGTCGACCAATCGAAGAGCCAGCGGTCCTGAAGATTCGAGCGCAACCTTGTAGCCGGTCAACTCCACGTCGACGGTTTCGTGCATCAGCAACCAATCCACGTTCCAGAGACGCACAAAAAGCGACAACGCGACCGCAGGAAAGCTCATGTCGACAACGACGTCGCCCTCCGAATTTTCTTTCCAGACGATGGACGGAGGAGCCCCTCTCAACTCTGCCTGTATGGACACGGGTTCGTTGCCCGCGAAGACCGACAGAACATCGTTCGCCAACGCCGAAGAGATGTCTTCAAGCCGCAAAGTGATGGTCTGATCAAACCCACTGTTCATGCACCACATCCCAGTCGGGCCAAGCGCTGCAAACAAATGTTCCAATAGGTCCATGCGCAGAGCAACGACCACGTCACTCTCGAGTTCGTCCAACGCCAACGCTGGTGGTGCCATGCTCGGTGGTGTTGGGGACACTGAAGTCTCTTGTGTTCCACAATCGCTGGCCCGCATTTGCACGGCGGCACCCAGTGGAATCACCACCTGATTGGAGGACACAAGAACCACGGGCTCACTTCCATCGGCAGACATCGCCTGAAGGGTCACTTGGAGTTGACCTGCGCCAAGAGGTGCCCTGGATTCCACGGCGCGCAGGCGTTGCGTCACTGCCATCCCAAACATTTGCGAACCAACACTCTCCAGGCCGGCGACAAACGTTGGTTGACCGATCAACACAGCGCTGAGCTGATCCATCAAGGATTGCTCCATGAGAAAAGC